>NZ_JAVFVN010000872.1:0-386 GCF_030910085.1 Stenotrophomonas maltophilia group sp. RNC7
GGTCCGCACCCACCAAAGCAGAAGACACCACAGCAGCGGCGCGCTGCTTCCGAAGCCATGAACCCCCGCCTTTGCCCCCGCGTTCGGGCGGTCCGGCCGCGCCCGCCGGAAACTGTCAGGGATGGGGAAGGGGGGGGGGGGCGGGCCCGGGGGGGCCCGGGTGGGCCCCCCCCCCCCCCCCGCCGGGGTTTGAGCGGGTGCAGCCCCCCCCCCCCCCCCCCCCCCCCCCCCCAACCCCCCCCCCCCCCCCCCCCCCCCCCCCCCCCCGCCCCCCCCCCCCCCCCCCCCCCCCCCCCCCCCCCCCCCCCCCCCCCCCCCCCCCCCCCCCCCCCCCCCCCCCCCCCCCCCCCCCCCCCCCCCCCCCCCCCCCCCCCCCCCCCCCCCCC
>NZ_JAVFVN010000878.1:0-3007 GCF_030910085.1 Stenotrophomonas maltophilia group sp. RNC7
AATCATCCATAGCATAAGCATTTAATATTTCATCCATTACTTTATCTTTACTTATGTAGAGTAACGGACAAACACCTTTTAATGCCTCAAAGTCACTTCTTGGCCGAATTATTAATCGTAGTACATCAATTACAGGTTTCACAAGAGAATTATTATAAAATAAATCCTTTGTTTTATATTGTACAAAAGGTATATCGCGCAATACTAGTTGATCAGTTATTGCTCTACTTATCGCGTGAGTTCGGTATAGAATCGAAAAGTCTCTGTACTCTTTTTTCCCTTCTTTAATTTGGCTTAATATGTCATCGATAATCATGCTAGCTTCTTGTTCACTATTATCAGGACTATAATATTGAGGTTTTGAACCATTTTGTTTATGTGTATTAAGTGTCTTTTTAAATTGTTTTGTATTATGCTTAATAATTGCGTTTCCCAATCCTACAATAAATGGGTTAGAGCGATAGTTTGTATCAAGTATAACTTTTTTGGTTTGATTATAATCTGCAGGAAACCCTAGAATTATTGATGGGTCTGCTCCGCGAAATCGATAAATTGACTGAAAATCATCGCCCACTATCATTATATTATTGTGTGGAGCCGCAATTATTTGTAATATTGCATATTGAATTGATGAGCTATCCTGAAACTCATCAATTAATACGAATTTGATTTTATTTTGAATCAAACTTTTTAGCTTCATATTAGTAGTTAATAATTCGTACATTATTACTAAGATATCATCAAAATCTATTAAATATTCTTTTTTCTTAAATTGTTCATACATAGAGTATATGTCTCTAATTTCTTTATCTATAGGTGTTTTATTAGGTAAGTCGTTTGGCAAAATCATATGATTTTTAAAGTAGCCAATCATAGAAATTATAGTTTCCGGTTCATATGATGCTGACAACCCTAACTCTTTTAATATCTTTTTAATTATTATTTGCTTATATTTCTCGTTAGATAAGATTTTTTCATTAATACCTTGATTGCGTAACACACGTAAAAAGATACTGTGAAATGTACCAGCTAGTAATTGTCTTACTGCGGTTTCTGATAGACCAGGTAAACTACTAATACGTTCTTTCATCTCTTCTGCTGCTTTTTTAGTAAAAGTTAATAACATAATATTACCTGGGTGGATTTGTTTTTCTGTCATCATATAAGCTACTCTAGAAGTTAATACAGAAGTTTTACCACTACCAGCACCTGCAATAGTAATAACCGGTCCTTCTACACACCTAACTGCTTCAATTTGTTTTTGATTCAATTTTATTCCATGCTGTTCTAAGTTTCTAAAAAAGCATGCGTCGGCTTCATTGTTTTTTACAATTTGCTCTGAGGAGTAATTATTAGCTATTTGCGTACAAGGAATTACTGCATCCTTTTTATTAACTCCCATTGGATAAAAGCTTGTATCAGTCCCCTTAACTGTTTTGTTAGTGTACATTTTTGTTCCCCCTTAATATTTGAACGCAAAAAACCCCTGAGATTATTAGATAGATTCTAAAAACCCCAGAGGTTTAGTTTTGTTCCTAAAATAAAAAATATAATTAATATTGTATATTTTTTATTTTATCAAATTATAAGGTTAATTACCAATGTCTATTCAGACATTTTATTTATTGACAGGATTTATACTCTGAAAAAATTCAACCTTTCTTTAAATAATTAGCGGATATCTATAGGTTGTAAAGAATCAACTTTTTTATAAAAATAAGCTGGAACTAATGACTCATACATGTCTCGATTATATTTTTCGTTTTTATCTTTATATAATTTAAACCAGTAAAAAATTGGATATTGGAGTAAAAAACTTCTCATCTCCCCCTGAACTAACTTATTTAATTCCATCATTTTTGTATAAAATTCATCTTTAACTTCAGGGGTATAATTCGCATTATCTCTACTATCTACAATATATTCACATGTCGGGGAGTTGTTCTTATATAGATTTGTAGAAGTATTAAATGTATTTCCATGTGTTCGACAGATAAATGGTCTATCCTCATATACACTACAACTTTTAGATTCCTTATTTATTAAAGGACATGGAAACGATAATCTTGCTGGTCTATCATTATATAAACGTCTTTGAAAATAAAATTCTTCCTCAAAATCATTTCCTGTTAAGTCCCTTTCGAAGTAGTTGTATAATTCTGGATCATTCTTTTCTAGAAAGGCATTATATTCCAATGCAATATTGAAAATTTCCCTAGTATAATTCATTCCATTTCGTTTCAAACTGGCCAAAACGGCTTCGAACTCTAGCATAGTAATAGAAAAAAAGTCATAACAGCATTCATGACATCCCTTCTTACAAGGATGTTCTAAAGGATATTGATGGTCTCTTTTGATTATTTCAATCTCATGGTATAACTTATATAAAGATTCTATATAACTATCTTCGGAAATGTAGCTATGACATTTTTTTCTTTTTTTTCCACTACCACAAAAGCAATTATCATTTCTCCCCATCATTTACCGCTCCTATTCCATTAATATTATTAATGCCAAAATGAGTTTCTTGTCTTTTAAAACTACTTTTGACTTGCTACCATTCTATTGTTACAAAAATTGTAATTAAAATAAATGAATAATGGCAATTTTTTTTACAATAAGTAATAAAAACGTTTAGTTGAGTCAAACATATTAATAAAATAGTAATTTGTGCGATTATCTGTGAGTTACATATAATACAGATTATAGTTATTATTGCACCTTTTAAATAACCTACAATAACCTTTTTCTTCTGCGTTTTTGAGAATTTTTCGAATTTTAAATTCGTCGATATGTTTGAATTCTGCATCGTTTATTTTACAAAACTCATTGTACGATAAGACTACATTTTGAATTGCATTACTCAAGGAATGGTCCTGCTCTAATTCTGAAAAAACCGCGGAAATTATCATGGTATCTTCAATACTCATTGAGGCCAGTAGTTCATAATTTCTGTAATTAATTTCGCTTACTTTAAGATCCATATATTATCACATCCTTTAGTTTT
>NZ_JAVFVN010000881.1:0-2516 GCF_030910085.1 Stenotrophomonas maltophilia group sp. RNC7
TTATTTAATCAGGGGGAATTGTAGTGGAGAAGGCAACCAAATTAATGTTGATAAAAAAAATTAAACAAATTGCAGATGAGTTACATCGAGTACCAAAAATAAAAGATGTGGATAAAGAAACAAAGAATTTGATTGTAATGGAGTTTGGGTGTTGGAGTAACTTATTAGAAGCAGCAGGGTTTAAAGCAAATAGAGGACGTAATATAAAGGGGAAATACAATAAAGAGAAAATAATAGAGGTAATTCAAAAAAAAGCAAAAGAGCTTAATAGGGTGCCAAAATGCAAAGAAATAACAACAGTATCCAAATATATAATTGAGAGACATTTTGGATGTTGGAGTAATGCGCTGGAAGCAGCAGGGTTTAAACCAAATAGAAAATATAATCCGGATTCAAAGTATTTAACAGATAAACAAATATTAGATAATATTCAATCTGTCGCAAAAAAGTTGGGGAAAACACCAAGAGCAGAAGATGTACCTTACTCAAACATTGCAATTAATAGGTTTGGATCGTGGTCTAATGCACTAATAGAAGCAGGCCTAAATATAGAGACTAAAGGTAAATACACAAAAGAGGAATTAATACAGATACTAAGAGACGAATATGAACGTTTAGGCCATGTACCAAGGTCTTATGAAATAAGACAAAATTCATCTATTACTAGAGTGTTTGGCAGTTGGGAAAATGCATTACTAGAGGCGGATTTAAAAAGTGAAAGGTACAAAAGTGATGAGGAACTATTAGAAGAGCTAATTGAATTCGGAAATAAGATTGGGAGAAGACCAAGAAAAGTAGATTGTGATGAGCACAAGTTCCCAATTGGCAAGTATCAACGGAGGTTTGGGTCATGGAACAACGCTCTCAAGTTAGCTGGGTTTACTACATCTAGAAAGAAATATACACGGCAAGAGTTAGTAGGACAAATACAACAGGTTGCTAAAAATTTAAATAAAGTCCCATGTCCAACTGATATTCCCAACAATGCAATTTACTACGCTTATTTCAAAGATTGGATCGAAGTAATAGAAGCAGCAGGATTTTCTTATTATGAAACAGTAGCTGGATATGATTTTCATGATAAAAAAACTGTAACAAAAAGAGTCTATACGAAAAAAGGGGTTATAGAAGAAATAAACAGCACGGCTAAAAAAATAAAAAGGGTCCCTCTAATAAATGATGTAGCAGTTACTGAAGGTAATCTCTTTAAATACTTTGATACATGGTTCGAAGTGTTGGAAGCAGCAAATATATTTCAGTTATTCAATATTTCAACCTTGTATTCTCAAGAGCAATTGATAAGTGAACTGATTAATCATGCAAAAAAATTAAATAGAAACCCAAAACCCAAAGAATTAACTATAGAAAGAAAGTGGTTTGAATACCAATTTGGTTCATGGAAAAGGGCATTGCTAGTTGCAGGATTATCTCCCGAAGCAGATATTACGTTTACTAAAGAAAAGATTATTAAAACAATACAGGAAACAGCACAGAACTTAAAAAGGATACCAAAACAAAGCGAAACAGGAATACACACCCATACGTATATAAGGTTTTTTCCAACCTGGGAAAAAGTACTCGAAGCAGCATGTGTGAACAAAAAAACGGAAATTATTAGTGCTATTCAGGAAGTAACTAGGAAGTTGGGAAGGGTACCCAGAGTTAGAGAGATATCTGTATCACATAAAACGGTAATATTGTATTTCGGCAGTTGGTATAAAGCACTAGAAGAAGCGGGACTTGAAAGAACACGTGGATATTCAAAAAAACAATTAATCAATATGATAAAAGAATACAATCAGAAAACAGGAAAGGTCCCACGTGTAGCGGAATTACCTGTGACGAATTATCCATTTGTAAGACAGTTCGGATCTTATAAAAAGGCGTTAGAAGCCGCGGGGTTTGAACCTTTTAGTAATTATAAGAATAAAGAAAAAGAAAAAAAACCAAAAAAACAAAGTGTTCTATAAGATACTAATATATTGGTGAGGTGACAAAAATGAAGATGAAAAACAAACAATTTATTGCGATTGCAAGTAAATTAGGCATTTCTACATTTTTATTAGCAGGTTGTATGCCAGATGTAGAAGCTGATGAATCAGTTGTAGCAAATTATAATACCGAACAAGATAATTTGAAGAGCGAAGATTGTTCTTCTTTTGCTAACCAAAATCAAACCAAGGAATGTTTCGAAGAACTCCCCCCAGGAGGTCCTTTAAAGAGTGAATACATAAAATCAGAAAATAAGGGGTCGGATAGTGGTTTGGGATGGGAGTCGGCGCTATTCCCCTTAGCAACCGGATATTTATTAGGGCAATTAAATAACAATAGTTCTTTTATGACAAATGCCAGGATCACAAATCGTACGCCAATAAACAATTATAAACAAGCCTTAATTCAACCCTTAAATCCACAGGAAAGAGAAAAAAATACTACTAATGGAATAGCAAATGGTATTGCCAACGGATATAGTTCTTCAACTAATAACCAAAATAAGAGTCAGAACAGCGGGAAAG
>NZ_JAVFVN010000895.1:0-316 GCF_030910085.1 Stenotrophomonas maltophilia group sp. RNC7
GGGGGGGGGGCCGCCACCCACAAACCCACCCACAAAAACCCACCCCCCCACCCAAAACACACAAACAACACACCCCCCCCCCCGGCGACCCCCACCCCCCCCCCACACCACCCCCCCCCACCCCACAACCAAAAACCAAACAAAAACAAACCAAACACCACCCCCACACCCCCCCCACCCCCCCCCCCCCCCCCCCCCCACCCACGACGCCACCCCCAAACAACACCCCCCCAACCCCAGTAACTTTAACGCAATACCCCCCCACACCCGCCGGCCCCCCCTTGCCGTGGCCGAGCACCCTAGCCCCTAAAACAAC
>NZ_JAVFVN010000897.1:0-312 GCF_030910085.1 Stenotrophomonas maltophilia group sp. RNC7
GACATGGGAGGTGGCAGGTTTCCGGGGGACCACCCAATATGTGTCATAAAAAGACAGACGCCTTGAACTGGTTGTTATGCTCGATCTGGTACCGATTTTTCAAGCGCGAATAGTGAGGATCAGGCGGCGGCACAAGTCCGCCGCTCCTTTGCAACCCTAACGAGGGCAAGGGAAGCCTGGGGCAATCTTGCATTTTGGAGGACGATGGCTCGGCGGGCGTGGCCGATGCGGCGGTTTGTAATGAGGAGGCCGGTAATGCGGTGGCCGAATAACCGGGCTGATAATGATGGTTGGGCCGCCGCTAACGGAGCG
>NZ_JAVFVN010000907.1:0-1092 GCF_030910085.1 Stenotrophomonas maltophilia group sp. RNC7
TCCATATCGGCCAGAAGATAGCCCTTCGGCAGCGCGATGCGCAGCCCCTTCAGCGACAGGGCTCCAGGCAGGACCGGCGCTTCGCCCGCCATGATCGCGTCGGTCAGAATGGCGTCGGCGACGGTTCTGGTCAGCGGACCAACGGAATCGAGCGATGGCGCCAGCGGAAAAGCACCGTCCAGCGGAACGCGACGCGCCGTCGGCTTGAAGCCGACAAGGCCGTTCAGCGCCGCCGGAATGCGCACCGACCCGCCCGTGTCCGAGCCGATGGCGATTTCGCTGGTGCCTTCCGCCGCCGAAACGGCTGCGCCCGATGAGGAACCGCCCGGAATGCGCGTGGGGTCGATGGCGTTGCCCGGCTCGCCATAATGCGGATTGAGACCGACCGGCGTGAAGGCGAATTCCGTCATATGGGTCTTGCCGACGATGACCGCACCCGCCTCGCGCAGACGGCGTACAATCGCGGCATCTCTGGTCGCGGGGGCCGCATCACGGCGAATGACCGAACCGGCGAGCGTCGGTTCTCCGGCAACGTCGAAGAGGTCCTTGATCGAAACGATGCGCCCGTCGAGGGGGCCGACAGCGCGTCCGTCGCGCAGCCGCGCATCGGCGGCATCCGCCTCGGCACGCGCCTGCCGTGCATAAATCTTGCTGAAAACGCGCTCGTTGCCTGCCCGCGCTTCCAGCCGCGACAGGATGCTTTCCAGCCGATCCCGTACCGAATTCATGTGATTTCTCCCCACTTCCCCATCAGGCCTGTCAGGCTTGTTTGGGACACAGGCGATAGACCCGCCCCAATGGAGTGTCAATCCGGGAGATTGCTTCACTTGTTCAGCGGCTGCATCCGGGGACGATAGTCGTCGGCTCCCCAATGCAGGACAGCGCCGCCGCCGCGCTCCTTTTCGAGTTGCGGATTATAGTGCCGGTGGAGCGCGGCCAGGCCGACCTTGAGCAGCATCTTGGCCGAACGCGCGGGCCATTGCCGCTCGCGCTCCACGGTTTCAAGACCTTTCAGGAAGCAGCAGACGTCGACCAGAACGCCGTTCAGTTCCGGCCCGACCGCTTCCAGCGCCCGCTCGACCCGGATGCGGC
>NZ_JAVFVN010000919.1:0-305 GCF_030910085.1 Stenotrophomonas maltophilia group sp. RNC7
CCTGTAGGCTCGGGCGCGCCCTCCATGGCGCTTACGCCCCTGCGCAGCCCACCCCCCCGGCCACGGCCCGATTCCGGCGCGGCCCGCCACGGAAGACCGAACAACAAATCAAAGGCAGAAGCCGGTCGCGTCGCTCTCCAATACCTGACTTCTGAGATTTTCCTGGTTGTCGGCCAGCGGCCGGCACGACCGGGGAGCATCCACGCCTGGCGTGGATCTACCGCAGATCGCGGAAATCTGTCGGGGGCGGGGTGGTGGGGGCCAGCAGGACCGTTGGCGCCATGGATGGCGCCATCGAGCCCCCA
>NZ_JAVFVN010000927.1:0-555 GCF_030910085.1 Stenotrophomonas maltophilia group sp. RNC7
TTATTTCCTCGATCTGTTTGCGCAATATACATTTTTCCTGTTAAGTCGTAGCTCATGGTTTCTTTATTGCCATCGGGACCGATTCTATCCTTTAACAAGCCATTGAGATAGTACGTGCTTGCAGTAATGTTTCCTAGACCATCCTCTTCTTTAATAATATTTCCCACACCATCGTATTCATATCTCTTTGTAAATAAAGATGTTCCGTTTTTCTGGTTGTCAGCAAAGGCTTGTGCAGAAGTATATTGAACCACTCGATCCAGCACATCGTATTGGTATACTTGCCCGATGGATTGATCTGGGTCATTGGCACGGTATCCTTCACCATCGACTTCTTTAATCAGGTTTCCTCTGCCGTCGTAGACTCTGTAGGAGATGACGTCTCTAGCTGTACCGTCGAAGACCATAATCTTTATGAGGCGATTCAGTTCATCGTACTCATACTCTAGACCTGGAGCGGAGGCAATAGCAGTGCTAATATATCGAGCATCCACTTCCTTCTTTAGATTTCCGTTTTGATCGTATTCGTATCTAGTTGTATTTCCTAAGGCATCG
>NZ_JAVFVN010000930.1:0-367 GCF_030910085.1 Stenotrophomonas maltophilia group sp. RNC7
CGGAGGCAGAAATTGAGGAAAAAATGGAAATGCCAATAAAAGAGAAGGGAGTTTATCTAGTGACAGGCGGCCTTGGCGGTATAAGCGCACATGTTGCTAGGATGCTGCTTAAGGAATATCAGACTCGAATCATTATAGTAGGTAGAACCATTTTGCCTGACCGTGTTTTATGGGACGAATACATGGATTGTAATCTCAATCTATCGAGAAAAATCAAGACCTATAAAGATCTCGAAAGTATGGGCGGTCAGATTGTATATGTTAGTGGCGATATTAACGACGATGGCTTCATTCAAACCCTTCAGCACACAGCTGAAACGACCTGGGGCTGTAAGTTAGACGGTATTTTCCACTTGGCAGGTATCGG
>NZ_JAVFVN010000943.1:0-850 GCF_030910085.1 Stenotrophomonas maltophilia group sp. RNC7
GTACTATGCCAACGACCTGCTAGAGTCCGTAACAGACAATAGCGGTGGCTTTGTAAGAAACTATTACGATAAAAATGGCAGCATCCTTAAGACAGAAAAGCTGAGAGACAGCGAAGAATTCGATATTGAGCGGTTCCAGTACGACGAGATGAATCGCCTTGTAAAGCGAATTCAGCTAGTAGACAGAGCATCCATCTATGGAGAGGCAGATGTATCTAAACTAGCAGATCCAGAGCATCCAGAAAAGATTCAATTGATTACAGGGTACGAATACGATATCCTGGGCAATCAGACGAAGGAAATTGCACCAAGGGCTTACGAATACCATGAATCCGATATAGAAAACAGGGCAGAGTACACCCTTGCCTTTGAATACGATGAGCTGAACAGAGTAACAAAGGCGATGCGCAAGGTAAGTGGAAAAGATGTAGCGAAGACCTATGGATACGATGCTGCAGGCAATAGAGTATGGGAAACCAATGAGCTAGGCTATCAAACCTCCTTTACCTACAACAATGTAAATCAGCTTACATCTGTTACAAACCCAAAGGGAAATACAATGACCTATGCCTATGACTTAGCAGGGAATAAAATCTCAGAGGTCAATGCGAAGAACTATAAGATGCAGTATGAGTACGATCAATTAAATCGCTTGGTCATCATTAGAGATCCATACGATAAGGTCATCACAAAAAATATTTTCGATGGCAATGGCAATCTAATAAAACAAATCGATGCAAAGGGATATTTATCTGCCAGCAGCGATGCACAACGATATGGAACCACGTACCAATACGATTTGGCAAACCGATTGACTAAAATTGTAGACCCAGAAATTGGTGCTTTAAAT
>NZ_JAVFVN010000944.1:0-656 GCF_030910085.1 Stenotrophomonas maltophilia group sp. RNC7
AAGATTCCACGGTTGGGCGCGACCACCGCATCACGATCGAGGTAGAGCGGGAGGAGCCTAGCCTGTTCGCCGATGAGACGCCAGCTGTCAAAGGGTTCGTTATCACAGATACCGGTGTAGGGTTCGACGACGATAATTTCGAATCCTTCAACACGGCTTACTCGGACCACAAGTATGATAGGGGCGGTAAAGGACTTGGGCGATTTATGTGGCTCAAGGCTTTCGATCGGGTCAGGGTGGATAGTATATTTGAAGCCGAGGATAGCGGCGAGGTTACTCTTTGGCGACGAGGCTTCACGTTTGACTTCAACTACGATCCAGAATTCGCGTCCTTGTCTCAGGCTGAAGGCCAGGCGTCGAGAACAGTCATTCGGCTCGAAAACTTCAAACGCCCTTATAGCGACGAATGCCCACGCGATGTAGACCAGCTGGCGTTACGCCTCGCAGAGCATTTTATCATCGTTTTGATGGGTCCGGACTGTCCTTCGGTCGACATCATTGACGCGGGCGTCAAGACGTCGCTGAACAAGGTTTATCGCGACCACTTTGAAAAATATGCGTCGGAGGGCTCCTTCACGATCCGTGACAGGAGCTTCACTATCCACGGGTTTCGGCTGACCGCACCCCGGGCGACGAAGCACAAGCTGATCTACGCG
>NZ_JAVFVN010000946.1:0-353 GCF_030910085.1 Stenotrophomonas maltophilia group sp. RNC7
TCCAGCTCCTATTCAACCAAGTTAAGCCGTTCGGGAATCAATAAAATATTTACGACGACGACGATCAACGCGGCCCGATATATGGATACAGGATATGAGTATGATGACTCCTATGCCGTTTGCGGTTCTTGTTATCAGAACTTGCGGGCGGGAGAAAAGGTGATTGAATCCAACTTCCGCGGCAGGGTCGCAGGCGAGAATGCGTTTATTCTGCCGGAGCATCTGCTGGATACCTTTGATTACCAAGCCATTGGCGCCATTAAAGAGGGCTTGGATTTTGCCTTTCGCGACAAGGAAGCAGGCGCATGGCTTGACAGGGTCGAAGCGGATGCTGCATGGATAGACTCCGATTT
>NZ_JAVFVN010000954.1:0-556 GCF_030910085.1 Stenotrophomonas maltophilia group sp. RNC7
GTGAGGTCGGCATGGTTTTCCACGGCTTCAATCTGTTTCCGCGCATGCCCATTCTGCGCAATCTTATCATTGCCCAGCGTCTGGTGCGTAAAACGCCCCTGAAACAGACCTCCGAAATTGCCATGTATTATCTCGATCGCGTCAAGATTCCGGAGCAAGCGCACAGATATCCGATCGAGCTTTCAGGCGGGCAGCAACAGGGGTGGCAATCGCGTGAGCCCTGTGCTTGAAGCCGCAGATGATGCTGTTCGATGAGCCAACCTCCTCTCTTGATCCGGAAATCATATCCGAGGTGCTCGACGTGATGGTCGATCTCGCGCAGGGCGGCATAACCGTGATTTGCCTGACCCATGAAATGGGCTTCGCCGAGTCCTGTTCATGGACCGCGCCGAACTAATTGATGAAGCTGATCCGCAGACGTTCTTTGGCAACCCGAAGAATGAGCGCACGACACTGTTCCTCGGTCAGGTATTGGGATACTGACACGACGACTAATTACGCCATAGCCCGAAGGTTAATCTCTGGTCGCGACTGGAGACCGCTGGTTTGGAGTTTC
>NZ_JAVFVN010000958.1:0-476 GCF_030910085.1 Stenotrophomonas maltophilia group sp. RNC7
GAATATGAGGGAACATATCCTTTACCAGAAGCCCAGCTCGATCGTTTCTTATTGAAGCTAAAAATGGGATATCCTTCGCCAGAAGAAGAATTTGAAATTTTAAACCGGATGGAAAAAACAAATCCCCTCTCCCATTTACAAGCTATTACTACAATAGAAGAATTACTTTATTTGCAACAAAGCGTCCGGGAAATAAGCATGGACAAAGCCATTAAGCATTACATTGTAAAGCTTGTTAGTCAAACTCGGTCTTATAGTTCTATACAACTAGGTGCAAGTCCGCGTGGCTCGATTGCTTTAATGAAAGCTTCACAAGCTTATGCATTTATCCATGGCAGAAATTATGTTATTCCAGACGATGTTAAATTTTTAGCTCCTTACGTGTTGGCTCACAGACTCATTTTAAAAATGGAAGCAAAATTTGAAGGAATAACAGGAGAACAAGTTATCGCAAAAATCGTTGCACGAACTACCGT
>NZ_JAVFVN010000960.1:0-336 GCF_030910085.1 Stenotrophomonas maltophilia group sp. RNC7
CTTCCTTAGGTTTCAAATTTTCACATTGAATAAAATTGTTATCCATATTCATATACTCCATTTCTTTTTTAGCGTGATATAAAACTGACATGACATATAAAGCTATATATTATATACTCTTAGTATAACCGATAGCAACAACACTTACAAGAAGTAATCTATTTATTGGAGGTAAAAATATGAGAAAAAACTTAGATGTAAGAAATGCCATAGAAAACTTAGGCATTAAATACTGGGAGGTAGCTGACAAATTAGGTATATTAGATGGTAATTTTTCTAGAAAACTTAGAAAAGAACTTCCACAAAATGAAAAAGAAAAGGTTTTGAGAGTTATTG
>NZ_JAVFVN010000973.1:0-1215 GCF_030910085.1 Stenotrophomonas maltophilia group sp. RNC7
TCAATTCCTCCTCTCTATTTAATTCACGAACCACATTATATTTATAAACCTTAAAAATTTTAATACTAATCTAATAATTTTTTATTTTTTATTGTGTTGGATCCCAATCGGCCAATTTTTGAATGCGTATGTAACAATAAAGTACTACACACGCAATAGATACAAACACGATTGAACCTAGAGGGGTGCTCATTAACATCCCATATGCATCTGGAACAAAAAATTTAAAAATAAATGGGATTGCTAGTACAGTTAAGGCACTATTACGAAATGCTTTAGTCCCTTGTATAGTTTCTGCATATAACCGCATTTGTTTTACTTTTCTTTCCTCAAAGTCAACAGCAATTGACTCTAATGCTTCAATATTTCTACCACCATTTTTATCTGCTACATCTAACATCTCATGAAAAAACTTTAGTTCTTGATAAGGATATTTTTTATCTAATGACATAAAAGATTCATTTACCGATTTACCTTGTTGTAATTTTATCGTCGCCTTATTTAATTCTTCTTTAATAGACGAGTGTACTAAAGGTTTAACTTCCTCTACTGAATCAACAACATTCCCTAAAATCTGAAGAGAATTACTTAGAGTTTTCATATAAATGCTTATTCTATCAATTTCAACGAACTTGTATTTCTTTCTATGCATGTGTAGTAAAAAACGAAAAACCCAAAAAGCCAGTATATAACCTAATAAACAAAACTTACTTCCATTTAACATTACATACAAAGATATAGTTATCCCAGTACCACTCATTAAATACATTGTCCAATACTCCTTTGGACCGATAAACCATTCATACCTTCTTGCTTCCATAATAATATTCGCTGGTGCTACTTTCTCAGTAAAACTAGAGTAATTAAGTATACTATCAACAAATGTTAGAGGGACTTTTTGATCTTTTGTTTCTTTTTTTCGCTCGTTCATTAAATTTTTTTCATTTTCAAATTGCTTTAATATATTTTCAGCTGCATATGATTTTCTTTTCCCTTGAGATGTTAGTACGCTAAATAATAAAAACAAGGCAACTCCCATTAAAGCCAAAATAAAGTATGAGAGAAAGCTCACTTTATTCTCCCTCCCTACTATTCGGATTAGTTAAAACTTCAAATAGTGATGAATCAACAAATTCATTTTGTAATTGATTTACTACTTTATTACTAAGGTAACCAGTTTGCATATGTGAACCTTCTATTTTAACTATTTCACCG
>NZ_JAVFVN010000977.1:0-353 GCF_030910085.1 Stenotrophomonas maltophilia group sp. RNC7
AAGATGGAAATTAAAATATGGAGGTATGAAAATGTGCAGACCACTTAAAATTACATTAGGACTAACTACATTAGCTATTTTTCTGTCCGTTTCAATGGCATCTGTTTCGAAAGCATCGATTCCAGACATACAAGAGGCAAAGATTAGTGTTCAGAATTATATAGAGGCAATTGAAAATAGAAACATAGATGAGATAATGAACTGGGTAAAGGATACTCGCTTTAATTCACCTGCTCAACAAAGATCTCAATATCTCACCATGTTTTCTACCGATCCCTTTTCGGACCCAAAAATTATAAGCATTCAGAAAATTGATAGAAGTACTATGGTTGCCTCAATTGAACTTGTTAGAA
>NZ_JAVFVN010000979.1:0-554 GCF_030910085.1 Stenotrophomonas maltophilia group sp. RNC7
TAAACTAATTAACAGCATAGCAATTGACGCATGAATCCCAATAGCTGTTAAAAAGTCAACTATGTCTCTCATCAAGGATGCGATTCCTACTATGTCATTAGTAATAATTAATAACGGAGCTAGCCTTAGAGCAAGTACGGCTACAACCGTAAAAATAATGCCCCACACCGCATTTTTTTGCCACTGAGCATTTTTAGTTATCATAGCTGCTGATAACACAATACAAGCAAATAGAAAACCAATTATGAATACATTGAATGCTATATTCACTCCAATCGGAATATAGCTCTGTATCCCACCCAAAACTCCATTGGCTAACTCTGTAGATGGTTCGTTTTCTCGTTGATATTCTATATATTTATTAAAATATTCTACATTGAAACTTTGTGCTGCTAGTAATAATGAACTCAATCAATCACACTCCTATAACTGAATTGATTTTGAAAATTTCACTTTTAAAGAACGATGATGTACACGCATGCAATCTTCTTCAACAGTTACATGAATGCTAGAAGTGTGTTCTTTTGTATAACGTTGAACTACATGACAAGTTG
>NZ_JAVFVN010000981.1:0-308 GCF_030910085.1 Stenotrophomonas maltophilia group sp. RNC7
ATGAGATGGATGTAGATGAAACGAATCAGGTATTATCAGCAGCTAATATTACCGGAGTATTTAATGAAGAACAAGCCATACCTGAAACGGATGCTTATAGGTATTCGAAACTTTACTCAGAGTTTGTGGCTAATGGAGGAACCGTAAATACCACTGTTTTAACAGTGGCAAATATTTTATCTGTATTCGATAAGATGATGGAGGATATGGATGAGGCAGGTGTACCACAATCAGGTAGGATTTTAAAAGTTACTCCTCCGGTTTACACAATGCTTAAAAATGCAGAAGGTATCCAACGGACTTTAGAT
>NZ_JAVFVN010000984.1:0-452 GCF_030910085.1 Stenotrophomonas maltophilia group sp. RNC7
TTGTTTGATGCTCGTCGCCGTCATTTCTTCAACTGGCCACTAGGCCTGACGCTGTGTGCGTTATGCAGTGGTGTCTGGTTTTTACTCTCAGGAAATTTTGCCCACCCGAACGCGACTTTTTGGCTTATGGGGTGGGCTGCAGTTCTCCTAGTCGCTGCATACTGGCTGGACCGCAACCGTCGTCGCACTGCGATGCAGATAGCGTTCTACAAGCAAAGGATTGAGATCATTGACCTGATTCTTCAGGATAGGATCTGACGTGAAGGCCGATAACGGTCTCAAATGGCGCAGCAATAGCAAACAGTCAATCAGAAGCGATGTAAAAAATGAGCCAGGCCCCCACTCGCATGTCACGACTCATAAGCATATTGATCGGTTGCGGTACTCTGGCGTTAAGTACTGCCTGCTCCAAACAAGAAGAGCGAAAAGCTGCTCCACCCTTGCAAGCCCCC
>NZ_JAVFVN010000986.1:0-682 GCF_030910085.1 Stenotrophomonas maltophilia group sp. RNC7
GCCACATTGCTCGTCATGCCCGCCGATCATCTGATCGAGGATGAGGCCGCGTTCGCCGAGGCCGTTTCCAAGGCGCGCCCGCTTGCTGAAACGGGCCGCATCGTCACCTTCGGCATCGTGCCCGATCATCCGGAAACCGGCTTCGGCTACATCGAGGCCGAAGGCATCGACGTGCTGCGTTTTGTCGAAAAACCTGACGCCGAGACGGCACAGGCCTATGTCGAAAGCGGCCGCTATTTCTGGAACTCCGGCATGTTCTGTTTCACCGCCGGAACCATGCTCGCAACGATGCAGCGCCACGCGCCGGAAATCTTCGCCGCCGTTCAGGCTTCGCTCGAACATGCCCGGCGCGGCGTCAACGGCGAGACGAAGACGGTCGAAATCTCCAAGGACGATTTTGCGGCGGCGCCAGCGATTTCCATCGATTATGCCATCATGGAAAAGGCCGACAACATTGCCTGCATTCCGGTGTCCTGCGGCTGGTCCGATATTGGTTCCTGGGCGGCGATGGCGGATCTGATCACGCCCGACGACGAAGGCAACCGCCTGCGCGGCGAAACGGTCATCGAAGACACGACCAACAGTTTTGTCCTGTCTGAAACACGGTTGGTCAGCCTTGTCGGCGTCCACGACCTTCTTGTGGTCGACACGCCCGACGCGCTGTTGGTCGCCCATCGCGACA
>NZ_JAVFVN010000987.1:0-1715 GCF_030910085.1 Stenotrophomonas maltophilia group sp. RNC7
CCTACGAACCATCTTGACCATGAGACAGTTGAGTGGTTAGAGGAATATTTAGCAAGGTACACAGGTGCGGTATTACTTGTAACCCATGATCGTTATTTCTTAGATCGTGTGACGAATCGTATTTTCGAATTAGATAATGGAAAATTGTATAGTTATGAAGGAAATTACAGTACGTTTTTAGAAGCGAAAGCACTTCGGGAAGAACAAGAACTTGCGCAAGAATCAAAACGTCAAAACTTATATCGCCGTGAACTAGCGTGGATTCGCCGTGGTGCAAAAGCTCGTTCGACAAAGCAAAAGGCACGTATTCAACGATTTGAAGAGTTAAAAGGTCAAGAAGGTCCAGCTGCAAAACAGTCAGTTGATATTGCGCTTAGCGGTAGTCGCCTTGGGAAAAAAGTACTTGAGTTAAAAGATGTAACGAAAAAATTTGGCGATAAAACAGTATTAAACAACTTCAATCATATCGTGAAACCAGGCGATCGTATCGGAATTATTGGAGCGAATGGAAGCGGGAAATCTTCACTATTAAATATGCTTGCAGGTAAAATATCTCCTGATAGTGGTGAAATTGAAGTTGGACAAACAGTAAAAATTGCTTACTATACGCAAGAAAATGAAGAAATGAATTTAAATCAACGTATGATTGAATACATTAAAGAAATTGCGGAAGTTATTCATACGACAGATGGAAAAGTAATTGGTGCGTCTCAAATGTTAGAACGTTTCTTATTCCCGCCGCATTCACATGGTACACCTCTTGGCAAATTATCTGGCGGTGAAAGAAGACGTTTATACTTATTACGTATATTAATGGGAGAACCGAACGTACTATTACTAGATGAGCCTACGAATGATCTAGATACACAAACATTAACGGTGTTGGAAGATTATTTAGAAGATTTCCCAGGTGTCGTTTTAACTGTATCGCATGACCGTTACTTCTTAGATAAAGTAGTAGATGAATTGTTCATCTTTACGGGAGAAGGAGAAGTGCGCGAATTTCTAGGTAGTTATACGGATTACTTAGAAATAGAAAAAACGAGAGAACTTATTGAGAAAGCGGAAGTACAGAAAGAGAAAAAAGTAGTAGAAGAAGCACCGAAACAACAACGTAAGCGTAAACTTTCATATAACGAGCAGCGCGAATGGGAAACAATTGAAGATACAATTGCGGAACTTGAAGAAAAGCTAGAATCAATTGGAGAAGAGCTTGCGAATGTTGGTTCTGATTTTACTAAAGCGCAAGAATTGTCTGAAGCACAGCAAAAAACAGAAGAAGAGTTAGAAAAAACGATGGAAAGATGTAGTGAACTATCCGACATTGTTGAAGGATTAAAATAAAAACAAGCTGCATATATTGAAAAGTAAAGAGAAAAACTTTACACTATTGGTAGAACCTATTTTAGGAGGGAAAAAATGAGAACATCTAATCCAATGTTGAAAAAAGAGGCATTCCGTAAAGAAGGAGCAAGTGCTTCTGCGATGACTATTGGCGGAACAGTAGGCAAAACGTTTATTATGCTTATCTTGCTACTTGCAACGTCTGTCTATTCATACATACAGATGATAGAGGGTACGATGAAGATGCCAGTATTAATTGGCGCTTTAATCGTTGCGGCAATCATCGCATTTGCGTCTATGTTCTTCCCGCGTATTTCACCTTTTGGTGCACCAATCTATGCGGCGGTAGAAGGGGTTGTATTAGGTAGTAT
>NZ_JAVFVN010000062.1:0-11431 GCF_030910085.1 Stenotrophomonas maltophilia group sp. RNC7
CCTCGATCCAGGTCGTCCTATAACGCAGCTGCAGGATGCCGCTGCAGCCAGTAAGCAGAAGCGGCCCTAGGGCCGCTTCGTCATCAACCGATGGTTGTATGTTGTATTGCGATACAACATACAACACGCTACAGCTTAGCCACTCGTGACGCTGTTCGGCGGCCTGAACTTCTTCCTGGCCATTTCCATCCCGGCCTTAACTGCCCTGCCGCCTGCAGCAGCGGCGCCGCCGATCCTGCGGGCGTTTCGTGCGGCTGCAGCACCGGTGATGGCGCGACTGGAATGGCCGGTGACAGCCATGCGGGCGGCACCCGTGCCCATCGACGCCAAGCGGCCGCCGAGTCCAGCCGTCGAAGCTGCGACGCCGCCACCGATTGCAGAGGCGATCGCTGGCATCGAGAACATCACACCCAGCACGAAAATGGCCATGCCAACGGCCTTAAGCGAGGCCATGAGCATTTCGGCCGTTTCCATCGTGGCCAGCCCTTGGAAAAACGTATCGAGCACCTTGAACATCAACGCTGCCGAGAGGATGACCAGCAGGACCTTGATCGCGAAGTTCACCACTTGGCCAAGCCAGGCCTCGAACCAGCGTTGAGTACCTGGTAGAAGCGCCAGCATGATGAAAAGAGGGCCGATGGCAAGCAGTACCGTCAGCGCCGAATAGGCGACCAGGATCAAGCATGCGGCGATCGCGACAGTGAGGACGACGATCGTACAAAGCAGGATCGAAACACCCTGGTAGAGCAGGCCAGCCCCGCTAACTCCGAACGTCGAAGCCGCGTGCATGGTCTCGCCCTCTTGCCACGGCCTAACCGCTACGTCGAATCCGGCGGCGGCCGTTTGGTCGAGCATGGTGGACATTGAATTGATGTCATCGCCGATCGGGTTACTTCCAGGGATTACGATCTGGCCGGCGATCTCCATTGGTGCTTGCATGAAGAAATCGACCACTGTGCCTTGGTAGATCCCCGCGGTCAGGGCGAACCCAATGATGATGCACATGCGGATGATGCGCTTCATGCCATCGGTGAATGGTTCGCTGATCTGCCCGGACGCCATCGCCACGCCCCAAAACAGCACGTAGATCGTGAGCAAGGCGACGGCTGGCGTCGCGATTAGGCTGATGATGGTGGTGCTGCCATCCACCACAAAGGATTCAAAGGCTGGCTGCACGTGCTCGAACAAAAAACCCGCAATTTGTAGATCATCCGGTTCCATGTCCCTCTCCAGTTAGCGAGTACGGGCTTCTTGCATCTCGGCCCGCAGCTGGTCGCCGCCGTAGCCGTTGGCTTGGGCTTCCTTCTTCGTTATGCAGCGACCCAACTCTTGCTGCACCAGGCAGGCCTTCGACTTCATGCGGGCATCGAGTGATGGCTGCGCCAGGCACTCGCGGACAGAGCTGATTCTGTATTCCCGGTTTGCTGGTGCAGTTAGCGTGCGGCAGTCCTGGATAGGTGCGTTGTCGGCCGGGGCCACGACGCCGGCGTCGTCGTTCCTGGTGCAACCGAGCAACGCCCCCAAGGCCAACGCCGCGATGAGTCTGATCGAGACAGTTTTACTGGTCATCGAGAGGCCTCCGGTCAGTATTTGAAGGAGGTCTTGAACGCCGCCTGGTGCTGCTGCTGGGCGCGAGTCTCGCGCTGCTGCTGGGCGATCATGTTCAACGACTGCAGCTTGATGAGTTCGTTGGTCAGCTGCACCTGCTCGATCGCGACGCGGGCCTGCAGGTCGTTGATGGCCTTCATGTCCGACGCGCCGTCGATCTGGTTGGCCAGCGACTCCATCTTCTGCGCCCGGGCCGTCGCCGCGTCGTAGAACGACTGGTTTACCGCCTGCTGGTCGGTGTGGGCCGCCATCGAATCGTCGAGGGTGTCCTTCACCGCCTGGTCGACGTCGGCGAAGAAATCCTCATCGAGCAGGCTTGCGGACTGGCGGATCTCCTTCGACAGGTTGCCTAGCTCGCCGTTCTTCATCGAGGCGAGGGTTTCCTGCCAGTTCTTCGGGATGGCGCCGGTGCTGCGCACCAGGTTCCCCATGCCGCGGCCGCCAGTCAGTGACTCGTACTGCTGCTTGGCCTGGTCCAGCTGGGCCTTGAGCTGCGCCAGCTGCTCGACCATCTGCGTGTACTGCTGGATCGCGTTGGCCAGGTTGGCCGCGTCGATGACCGGGATGCCGGTCGCATAGGCCGGCGTGGTGGACGTGACGCCGGCGATCATGGTCACGCCAAGCGCGACCGAAAGAGCAATGGCTTTGATCTTCATGCTGGGTTCCTCGTAGTCGTAGGCGGTTGAATTAGCGGTCGTGAGCCGGTGCGAGCAGGCCCAGGCAATGCGCGGCGGCGCCGATGACCAGGCCAAACCCGATCGTCGCCACGAAAACCGGGTTGATGAGTTGGAACGACGGGAGGTTGAAGATGCCGGCGAGCAGCAGGGACAGGACCTTGAGGGCGCCGGTGAGCAGGAAAGGCGCCAGGGCGACGCAGACGCCGACGAACCGGCGCGGGATTAGCCCGGCACGGAACAGCTGGCGATAGATCACCGCTCCGGTGGCCAGCAGGCCGAGCAGGCTGATCCAGAAACTGGCCGTGGTGCTGGCGTAGGAGGTGGCGAAGGACACCAGCCAGGTGGCGATCGCGAGGCCGCCGCCGGCGAAGACTGCCGGCATGAACCTGGCGTTCCAGGCCGCCATTGATTCAGGCCCGACGCCGTAGGGCAGGAGGACGGCGGTTTCAGGCTGCCGTTTCCTGGTCGTGACGCTGGTGGGCCTGACAGTGAGAACCGTCGGTTTGCGCTTTTTGGGTAGGGACATGATTTCCACCTTGTGCGGTTGCTTGGAGAGGCCAAGCAGCACAGGTGGGAACAACGCCACTCCGTGCTGCTTGACCAGCAGCCCGATTCAATGAATCGGTGTACGGAGGGACGCCTCGACGCTTAGCCGCGAACGGCAGGGGAGAGCCCATTTCCCCAGGCTTGTCATGTTTGGCCAAGGACTGGAACAAGATCACTTGTTCCGGCGGGGTGCTCCGCTCTCCATCACATTGGCCGGGATTGCCCAATCCCGAGTGCAGTTATATCACTTTCCGGCCAGCAACTTGTCGCCGGTTTTCTTCCATTCGGCCCGGCGTGGATCATCGGTCGGAACCTTCGACAGCGACGCCAGGGCGCCGAGCAGTTCGCCGCGGTCCATCGTCGGCGTTCCCCTCTTTGAATCGACCAGGCCACCGAGGATCAGCAGACCGGCCACGTTGTAAAGCTCGCGATCCCGCGCCTTGCGCTGCGCGACCTTGTCGGCATTGAGAATCCGGGCGGCGTCGGCCTTTGCCCGTGCTGCCCGGTCGGCCGCTTTTTCGGCCCTCACCAGTGCCGCCAGCTTCCTTTCATCGTCGGTCGTGCGATCCGACTTCTCTGCCAGCAGCAATAGAAGCCGCTGCTGTTCCGATGGCGCCTTGAGTCCGCGCAGGTACTCGACCCGCGCCGACAGCCATTCGCTACTCATGTCACCTCCTGCTTACCGGGATGGGTCGTTTCAGTCTAGCGAAAAACTGGCGGAGCGGCGATGCCCGCTGTATCCTTCCCCTTTAGGGAAGGCGCGCTTAGTTGTTTCTCGGCAAGCCGAGAAACAGCGCGTCAGGGGCAAGCCCCTGAACCCCAAGAGCAAGAGCAAGAGCAAGGGCAACAGCAGAGGCATCGTCCGACGTGGCCATATCGCGACTCTCGATGAAGGTCGGCAAGGCGGGGAAGGCTTCTCCGCATGCCGCCTACATCGCGCGCGAAGGCCGCTACGCCGGACGACTAGAGCGGGGCGAGAGGCTGGAGGCGGCCGCGGCGGGCAACATGCCCGCCTGGGCGCACTCCAACCCTCTCGCATTCTGGCAGGCTGCCGACGCTCACGAGCGCGCCAACGGCACCACATATCGCGAAATGGAGCTGGCCCTACCGCGTGAGCTTGACGCCACGCAGAGGGCCGAGCTTGTTCGCGAATGGGTGCAGAACGAGATCGGCGACCGTCATGCCTACCAATGGGCCATCCATGTCCCTTTGGCGGCAGACGGTGGCGAGCAGCCGCACGCCCACCTGATGTTTTCCGAGCGCCAGGTCGATGGCATCGACCGCGACCCGGAACAGTATTTCAAGCGATACAACTCCAAGACGCCAGAGCGTGGAGGTGCCAGAAAAGGCTACGGGCCAAATGCCGGAAAGACCCTCACGAAGGCCGAGCGAGTAGCCGATCTGAAAGAGCTACGGGCACGTTGGGAGGTCATGGTTAACGCGCATCTGGAGCGCGCTGGCCGGACCGAGCGAATCGACATGAGAAGCCATGCCGATCGCGGCACCGGCATCGAGCCGGAGGCAAAGCAGTTGCCGAGCCAGTGGCGCGGCCAGGGACGAGAGAACGTCATCGAGTTCCGGGCGGCGCGGGCAGAGCATATGGCCGCGAACGCCGAGCTGCGGCGAGCCGTGCCCGACGTTCCGGCCGAAGTCATATCGCTGCAGGCTGCACTGAAAAAGCGGGCCGAGGATTTGGTGAAGCGGTTCCTCGCCCTAGTTGTGAAGCGCGGCAAGGCGGTCGATGGCTACGACGACAAGCGGGATCGCTCCCTGTGGGAGCTGGTGCCGGCGACGCTCAAGCGCCTGGTAGAGCAGTTCATCGCAGCGCCCAAGGTCGACCAGGTGAAGATCCTAGACACCCTGCAGAGCGACCCGGCGAGGGCTAAGCCGGTGGCCCAGTTGCTCGACCAGCACGACCAGGCCGTCCGCAACCATGCCAAAGACCGCTCGGCGAAAACCACAAAAGGCGACCGGGCGCGATAGGAAGTTTCCGGGTCGGGAAACCAGAAAGATCGCCGTCGGATTTTTCCCACGATGACCAAACCGGATTCGGAGAATCCGGCGAGCCGCAGGACGCGGCGAGTGGCCGCCAGGATGGCGGCCCCGTGCCTGGACGGCACGCCGGGCGCGGAGCGCCATGGAGAGGTCAATCGGTCGGTGTAACCCGCGCCCCAGGTGGAAGGAAGCCTGGCGGCAGGTGTACGCGGATTGCGTCGGTCTGTGCCGGGGTAAGTAGCCAGGCGCCTATGGGGCTGACGTGGTGTTTCAGAAGCCAAGTGGCGCGGTGATAGCCATCGAGCATCCGCACCGTGCCGTCATGGTAGCGACCGAGCAGTACCGGGCGGACGGCATCCTCGTTAGATAAGGTGGCGACGTACCTTAGGTCTATCCCACCCCGCCCCTCGACCTGCTCCCGAAGGCTGTCGATCGGGAGCACTATGAATTCAAAATCCTCCGGGTTGCGGTTGATGAGGCTGACCGCACGATGGACGGCGTATACCTCGCGATCCTCATGGTTGAAATGCTCCCCTGGCCACGCCCGGATCGGACGTGCCAGTTCCCATGGCCGATCGCCTTTGCTCACCTAGAACCCTCGCTGGCTCGCCTCGTAGTGGTAGGTCGGGTCATTGACCAGGCGCTTCTGCACCTCGACCAGCCCGCTGACCCAGCCATCCAGAGGAGACGGCTCCGGTTCCGGCGCTGGCTGGCGTGCAGGATTTCGCATAACGGGTGATCCGTCGCGGTTTTGCCCCTCGCCATTCATAGCCAGATGCCCCGAGGATGGTAGAGTGAAGTCCGGTTAATCATAACTTGGGAGTCTACCATGACTGAAATGGTCAAGCTGGCCACCGCCCGCGAGCTGGTGGACGCCGGGGCCGTGAAGCAGGCCGAGGTCATTGGCCTGCCAGGCGGCTGGACGGTGCAGCTGCAAACCTACAACCACGCGCGAGTGCTCGCCACGAAGGCCAATGAGCCGCGCCGCTTCGGGACGTTTGAGAGCGCCTTGAAGGTGCTGCGCGACTTGGGCGTGCGGCTGGACTTGCTGCGTGTCGACGCCGAGCAGTGGGAAGCCCAGGGCCTGTTCGGCGCCAAGCGCCGCCCTGATCGGTCGGCGGCCATGCGACTCAAGGATGCCGATGCTCGCTATGCCGCGTTCCTGCGCGAGGGTACGGAAAGAGCCATCGCCGATCGCCGCCCTGCCCTCTCCGCCGGCGACGCGAAGAAGCACATGGACGCGATCAAGGCGAAGCACCGGGCGCGGCTTGATGCCGCAATCCAGGGCAAAGGCGCCCGTGCATGACTGTGGCATGGGGCCAAACCGCGCTCGATGATCGAGCGCGGTTTCTCGATGAAGCCTTGGAGCGTGCGATCGAGGTTCCAGATCCGCAGATCTACGCGGCGGCCGAACGACAGGATGACCAGCTCGAGCTGGAAGGAAACGCGCTCGATGGCGTGGCTACCTACGCCGAAGGACCGACGGCCGGAACCCGGCTTTATCCCTGCAAAAGCGGGAAATACGTGATTATCTACACGCGCAGCGGAAACCACGTGGAGATCCTTTGGATCGCGCCGTCGCGCTCGAATTGGAAACCGACGCCATGACCGACTACGTGCTGCAGCAGATCATCGACAAGTCCCGCGCTGCCCGTGATGGGCATTTCGGCGTGCTTTCGACCGGGGAAAAGCTGGCCGCGGCCCTGGAGCTCAACCGCGCGGACCTGTTGGCCAGCGTCAACTACACGATGGCCGAAGCGATCGAGCGCGTGGGCGCCGATTGGCTGGCCAGAATCCCCGAGGCGGCCCGCGTCCTAGAGTACGAGGCCGAAGAAGCCGGAGGCGCGGCGTGATTGCGCGGCTGCGCCAGGCGCGGAGGGAGCTGCTGGCGATCGCGGCCCAGCTGCGCGGCAGCATGGCCAGGCTCGACGCCAATCTGGCCGAGATCCGCAAGCTGCGGACGGCTGCAGCTGCGTTCGATGAGGACGCCTGCAGGGCGGCGGCCAAAGCCGAGCTGTCGCCGGCAGAGCTGGGCGCGATCGCCCGGCGCCTGCACTTGGGATAGCCGCCACCGACGGCCTTGGCCGACTGCGCGGAATCAGGCCCCCTCCCCCCCCTCCCCTGCTGTTGCCGCGACCTGGGCGCGCATAATTCGCACCCCTTCCCTTTCAAGTAGATTGCATGTTTAATGCAACATGCGTCCATTACTTGGTAAGGGTGAGCTTATGATTGTGGCTGTCGGGGGCACAAAGGGCGGGATCGGGAAAACCACCCTCGCGGTACAGCTGGCCACGGCGCAGGCCTGCGCCGGCAAGCGCGTTTGGCTGATCGACGGCGACCGCCAGGGATCGGCGATCGCCAGCATCACCAACCGGGCCGAGCGGCCCGAGTTGCCGGCGATTGCGGCCGGCCACTACCCCGAGGGCAAGACCCTGCGCGCCCAGGTTCTCGCCCAGCGGGATCTGTTCGATGAAATCGTGATCGATGTGGGCGGCCGCGATTCCACCAGCCTACGCGCTGCGTTGATGCTCGCCGACGTGCTGATCGTCCCTTTCCGGCCGCGCAACTACGACGTGTGGGCGCTGACCGAGACCGCCGAACTGGTAGCCGAAGCCAAGGCGCAGCGCGAAGGCCTGCAGGCCTTCGCGGTTCTCAACATGGCCGATCCCGGCGTCCTGGCCGCGGACAACCGAGAGGCCGCCGAGGCCGTCCAAGACGTGCCCGAGCTGCAGCTGCTCGATACGCCCTTGCGTCAGCGCAAGGCGCTGGCCAACGCCAGCAGCGCGGGACTGCACATCACGGAGCTGAGGCCGTCCGATCCGAAAGCGTGTCATGAAGTTGCGGCGATTGTTGCCGCCATCTACGGCGCATGATGATTTAATCTTGAATTAAAGATGCTTCCATATAGAGGCGAGGTTAATTAAATGGCAATTCAGCGCAAACCCCCCGTTCGACCAGCTGCAGATCCGGCCGAGGCCTTCATCGAGGCGGCGCCCGATGGCGCGGCTGCCAAAACCGGCAAGCGAGCCAACGGGCGCGTCTACAAGGCGCGCAAGGTACCGGTGTCCTTCACAGTCGAGCAGGAGCTGTTGACTGCATTCGACGCCAGGGCGGCCGAGCTGGGCCTCAGCCGCGCGGCCGCGATGGCGCTGGCCATGTCCCGCCTTGTCCGCGGCGAGCTGATCGTCCGTGGCGACCAGTAGGCGGCGGGGTAGGGTAGGGCATGGCCACCGCTGCAGAGCATCGCGACCAAGCGCAGGTCCTCGACCTCGAGGCGCTGCGCGACCAGGAGGCGCGCCTAGCTTCGGAGCTTGCCGATGCCGTTTTCTCCTACGGCATGGGCAGCGAGCAGGCCCAGGAGTTGCTGCGCCGGATCAACGCCTTGACCAAGGCGAAGAAAGACGCCGCCGGCGAGGAGAAGCGAGCTGTCCGCCGGCGCACCAAGAAGGAGAACGACGCCAGGTTCATCACCGAGGCACTGGCGATCGAGGCCGAGGCTGCTGCAGAGGCCGGCATGGTCGGCTACATGGCCCGCGTGCTTGTCCAGGCCACGATGCCGCATAGCAGGCCGGAAACGAACGAGTACATCCGCCGAAACGGCAACCTCACCGTGGCCATGTCGGCGCTGTCCGATATTGGGTTGCCGTATGGCAGCTACCCCCGCTTGTTGTTGACCTGGCTCACCACCGAAGCGGTGCGATCGCAGTCATCCACGCTGCACCTGGGCGCCAGCTTGTCCGAGTTCATGGGCAAGCTCGGGCTAGTGCCAACAGGCGGGCGCTGGGGCACGATTCCGCGCCTGAAAGAGCAGGCCGATCGCTTGTTCGGCTCGTCGGTGATTGCCTATGAAAACGTCAACGACGCCGGCGGCCGCATCCGATCGCGCGGCTCACGGATTAGCGTCGCCGAGGAATGGGATCTGTGGTGGGATCCGCAGCGATTCGACGATGAGATAGCAGGGCAGGGCGGGCTGTTTTCCAGCTGGGTGAAGCTCTCGGACAAGTTCTATCACCAGGTCACTGATCGGCCCGTTCCCGTCGACCTGCGCGCGATCCGCGCCTTGAAGAAGTCGCCGCTTGCGCTGGACCTGTACGCCTTCACCACCTACCGCGTGAGCTACCTCAACCGGCGGGTGGAAATCCCCTGGGAGGCGCTGATGATGCAGCTGGGCGCGGATTACCAGGACAACGCCCAAGGCAAGGCCGACTTCAAGCGCAAGCTGCTGGCCGCGATGCGCAAGGTGGCCATCGTCTATCCCGAGCTGCGGGCCGAGCAGGGCGATCGCGGCCTGGTACTGCTGCCGTCGCCCACTCACGTGGCCAAGAAGCTTGGCGGGTAGTCCGGCGTGCTGGACTCGCCATGTGGAAAAGCCTGTTAAGGCAGCCACTTATCCACGCATAAACGGACAGACGCGAAAGCCCGACAATTCTCACTCTGCACGCATAAACGGACAGAAAGACCACGCATAAACGGACAGACGAAACCGGCGTAAGTCTATGAGCGGGAAGGGAAAAACGGCTCCCCCTGTAGTTAAAGCTCCTGTATGTATTACCTGTAGTGGTCTGCCGGTTTCTGTGGACAACTCGACTCCGACCCAAAAAGCGCCTGCCCTTCGCCATCCTTGGCTTCGCCCCGTCGCCTTCGGCGCCGGCCTGGCGTGGGCATCCATGCCCACGCTAAAGGCCGGCCGCCAAGGCGGCCGATCGTTAGAAGCTCTAGGCGGCGTCCTACGGCCGCCGCAGCGTCGGCAACGTCTTCCCCACTGCCTGAACCTCCTCGACGCTCACAGGCCCGGAAAAGCGGTTTGGCAGGGCGCGGGGAAGTGGGTCGGCTAACCGAGCTCCTCGCCGCGCCCAAACGTCATCGCAGCGGGTGGGGCTGGGACAGCCACAGCGGGCCGCTGCGCGGCCCCGTCATCGGCGGGGAGGGCCCCGCCACCCCCTTCGCCCCGCCGCTTCGCGTCGGCCTGCGCCTTCGGCAATCGTGCTGGCCTACGGCCAGGCGGCTTACCAGGGCGCGGCACGCCGCGCCGGTGCCAACTCCACCGCCTACGCCCTCATCCAGCACCGTGCCCGCTGAAAGGCCGCAAAAAGCGGTTTAGCAGGGAAAAGCGGCTTGCCGAGGCCGTGCCTCACATCGAGCGACAGCGCGAGCGGAAAGGCCGCAGGTTGAACGCCAAGAGAAGGGCCAGCAGCCAAGCGGCCGAGCTGGCCAGCATCGTCATTCCCGACGAGGCAGGCCCGGAACCACGGCCAAGCCGCGCAGGAGCGCCCAGGAGGCCCGGAACCGGGCAAGGGTAGGGCAAGGTGCTACCGACCCCGGAAAACGCCACCACGGCCCACACAGGGCCAAATTTCGACCCCGACGCGCTCGCGGCCGGGCTGGCCCAGGCCCGGCGCGTAGTATTTCCCTGTAGGGCTTGTAAATTGTAGTATGTAGTAGTATCATACAACATACTACAACGTTACATTTCATACAGGAGCACCCGCTATGGCAGTCACGAAAGAGCAGATTTTTTCCGCCGCCGACGACCTGGCCGCCGCCGGCCAGAAGCCCACGCTTGAGGCAATCCGGCAGATCACCGGTGGGAGCTACACAACCATTTCCCCGGCCCTGAACGAGTGGAAGGCCCGCCAAGCTACCGCCGCCGCGCCCCTGCGCGAGCCTGCGCCCCAGGCCGTCGCCGACCGCGTGGCCGAGCTGGGCAGCGACCTATGGACAATTGCCCTCGACCTGGCGAACGCCCGGCTTGCCGTTGAACGGGAAGGGCTGGAGAAGGCCCGCGCCGAGCTGGAAGCCGACAGGGCCGAGGCGACCGAGCTTGCCGACCGCCTGGCCGCCCAGGTCGATGACCTGCAATCCCGCTTGGCGTCCATCGAGGCCGCCGAAGCGGCCGCACGCGGCGAAGCCGACGAGCTGCGCGGCCAACTGGCCGCCGCCCAGGAGCAGGCGCACACGGCCGAGGCCCGCGCCCAAGAGATCGAGCGCCGGGCCGGCGAGCTGCGCACGGAGCTGGACAGAGCGCACCAGGACGCCGACCAGGCACGCGCCCAACTCGACCAGGTGCGCGGCGAACTGGCGAAGGTGCAGGCGCGGGCCGATGCCGACCAGGAGGCGCACCAGGAACAGCGCAAGCAGGCGGCCGCCGAGGCGCACCGCATGGCCGAACGCCTCACCGCCGCCCAGGCCGAGCGCGACCAGGCCATGAAGGCGGCCGGCCAGGCACGCGAGGAAGCCGCCCGCATGGCCGGGCAGCTCGACACGCTCAAGGAACAATCGGCCGCGCTGCTGGCCCGCATCACGCCGCCGGCGGCCGAGGTGAAGCCGACAAGGAAGAAGCCCGGCAGCGGCGAGTAATCGGCCCCTTAAGTGTCAAGATCAGCCGCCGCAGCGCGAACGGGCAGGGAACAGGCGAAGAAAAGGCCGGGAACGCTTGCGCGTTTTGGGCCCTGGAGCCTCTTCTACCTCGATCCAGGTCGTCCTATAACGCAGCTGCAGGATGCCGCTGCAGCCAGTAAGCAGAAGCGGCCCTAGGGCCGCTTCGTCATCAACCGATGGTTGTATGTTGTATTGCGATACAACATACAACACGCTACAGCTTAGCC
>NZ_JAVFVN010000100.1:0-753 GCF_030910085.1 Stenotrophomonas maltophilia group sp. RNC7
CGTCGCCGTTTCGGACAACGGTCCAGGCGTCGATCCACTCGACCAGGAGCATCTATTCCGGTTGTTCTTCACGCGGAAAATGAACGGTGGGCGCGGTATCGGCCTATACCTCTGCCGTATGAATCTGACCGTCGGAGGCCACTCCATACGCTATGCGAGTGAGAAAAAATTCCGGCTGCTGCCAGGTGCAAACTTCATTATCGACTTTAAGGGAGCGGAATTCGGACGATGACGACATTGCAAAGCCTCATCAGGGAAGCTTTCATCGATCCCATTCGCTCGGTTCTAATCGTAGACGATCAGTATCCCACGTGGGATGAAGTCTTAAACAATGCGCTTCCGGAGCCTCCTCGGGATGCGGAGCTTGAAACGCGATCGTCGAAGAAACACTGGCGAGTGGATTCATCAGGCGCGTTGAGCGTTATAAGCCAGTTTCGAAAGAAGAAACCTGCTTTGATCCTTGATATACACGACGCCCCCGACGCTACCGCTGATCATTTGCATCAGTCAGATCTCTTAATACTCGACTATAATCTCGAGGGCGCTGAGAGCGGACTCGGCGGCGCAATGGCTCGTGACATCATGCGATCTGTCCTCCGCAACCAGCACTTCAATCTGGTGGTCGTCCATACTCAGGAAACTGCTCTTCGAGATGTGTTCCATAGCTGTCTCATCAGCCTGAGTACGCCGCTGTCGCAAGTATTCGACAAAGAGTTAGAGATGATCGCCGGGCTCGAAGAAAAACTTGACGAG
>NZ_JAVFVN010000504.1:0-336 GCF_030910085.1 Stenotrophomonas maltophilia group sp. RNC7
GGGCATAGGCGCCGGCCACGGTCGCCAACCGCTCGATATGGACCGCAGCCGGGTCGCGGGCGCGCCGGGACACGGCCACCCCCGCGCCCCGCCACCGTCCCGTCAGGGCCACCACCGGGTCGCCGACGGTGGTGACCACCCCCAAACCGCCCCACGCGCCCACCCCCGCCCCACCACCCCCCGAGCGCAAGTCCCCTCCCCCCAAAACCCCCAAAAAAAAAACCCCGTCATAAGCCAACGCCCCAACAACCCAACCATTTACAAAACAAAAAACCCCCCGCCAAACCAAAAACCATACCCCCGAATGTTTACCAACTACAAAAAACAATAAAAAAA
>NZ_JAVFVN010000113.1:0-391 GCF_030910085.1 Stenotrophomonas maltophilia group sp. RNC7
GTCGTCGTGGTGATGGTCCAGGTGTGCATGGTCATTTCCTAGGTGCTGCCCCGGCACCCGGGGCGGGTGGGGGAAGGTCAGGCGGCGCGTTGCTGCCAGAGATCAGCGCTCTGGCCGCACTTCGCATTCGGGGAAAGGCGGGCGGCCGCGCAGTCTTGGCGGCCGATGGCCGGATGGAGGCAGACCATCGTCATGCCGGCCACAAATCCAGCGTCGTGGAACGACCGGCGCTCATTGACGCGGTACGCGCAGGTGCTGCACTTCGGATCGCTTGCCATGCTGTTTCTCCCGTTTCTCCCCGGGGTGGGGAGGTGTTGAGCAAATATTAGCAAACGCTAAATCGAATAGTCAACAATTTATTCTTTGCGATATCGCAACGCTTCGAACCCGG
>NZ_JAVFVN010000183.1:0-358 GCF_030910085.1 Stenotrophomonas maltophilia group sp. RNC7
TTGTTTTCTCTGGGGTATATGCCCCGAATTTAGTTACTCTCGGTCTGCCTTTCGCTACTGGCTCACCAGGAATAATAAGTTTAATCATTGTATTTCTCCCTTCAAACTCTTTCCCATCTAACTTCGTAAAAATATTTTTGAGGAAAGTTGTATAAATTCTGTAATCCAAATATTAATTGTTTGGGGATTTCTTCATGTCCATTTTCATACAACCCCAACAGTCGTTCCGAAATACCCAATTGCTCTGCTGCATACTTTCTGCCTATGTCTCTATATAGTCTTGCTTCTCTTAATCTTTCAGGGACTATAAAATCAACTGTTTCTGTTTTTGTGTGTTTCACTCTTGGATCATGGTAGC
>NZ_JAVFVN010000163.1:0-306 GCF_030910085.1 Stenotrophomonas maltophilia group sp. RNC7
ATTGTTCCATTTAGCGGACCGAAGATCATATTGCCATCAGCATCATACTGGACCTTCTCGCCATTGTAAGTGTCGAGCCGGTTATCAGCCGTATAGGTCATTGTCACAGTCCCCGCGGACCAGGATGCTTCACTTCCGGGCCCATCACTCTCTTCAATCACGTTGCCTGCTGCATCATAGGTGTAGTGATATTCTTGAATGAGCTCTCCTTGAGCCGTGACATCACGCAATTGAATCAGTTGGCCTGCTGCATCATATTGTCTGGTCTCCAACGTACCATTCGGACGCAGCGTTTGTAGCAATCGG
>NZ_JAVFVN010000170.1:0-535 GCF_030910085.1 Stenotrophomonas maltophilia group sp. RNC7
CTACTAAAGAAATGAACTATTCCCTTTGATTTTGGGTAGTTTTCAAAAGCACTACTGGTATATTGTGTTCCTAAATCGCTATGTAGGATTATCCCATTTGTATCTTTAGTGTTTAAGCAGGCATTTTCTACTGCTTTTAAAGCTAACTCAGTAGTTAGCGTTTTGCCATAGGCGTAGCCTAGAATTTTTTTACTGTGTAAATCCAGTACTGATGCCAAATAAGTCCATCTATCTATTGATGTATGAATGTAGGTTATATCGGTACACCATTTTTGGTTGACTCCAGTTGTATTAAAATTTCTATTCATGATATTTGACTTTAGATCACTTGAAATTTTAGTTGTATGATGTCTATATTTTTTTACAACGATGGATCGAATATTTAATTGATTCATATATCTTCCTACACGCTTTAGACTTACTTTGTATCCTTGATTTTCAAGTGTTTTTTGAATCTTTGGAGCCCCATATATAGATTTACTATTTTCCCAAATTTGAACTATCATATCTTTTATTTTATTAGCTTGATCTGACG
>NZ_JAVFVN010000210.1:0-504 GCF_030910085.1 Stenotrophomonas maltophilia group sp. RNC7
CCCGGCCCCCGCTGCCTTCCCATCACCCCGCGAGCGCGGTGGGTTGGCTCTTGGAAGCAAGAGCAGAAGCAGTGCGGACCAACGGTCCGCACCCACCAAAGCAGAAGACACCACAGCAGCGGCGCGCTGCTTCCGAAGCCCTGAACCCCCGCCTGTGCCCCCGCTTTCGGGCGGTCCGGCCGCGCCCGCAGGAAACTGTCAGGGATGGGGAAGGGGGGGGGGGGGGGGGGGGGGGGGGGCCGGCGTCGGCGCCGCGCGCCCCCCGGGGGGGGGGGGGGGGGGGGGGGGCGGCCGCCCCGCCCCCGCCCCCCCCCGCACCCCCCCGCCCCCCTGGGGGGTTTTTCGGGGGGGACGGCCACCCCCCCCCTTCCCCATCCAGACCCGTAACAGGCAGGCGCCGCCAGACCCCCCGATGAACCGTCCCCACAGGACGACCCACCCCCCGGTCGGGTACGATGCTCGCCCCCCGTTCGGGACGCTGTACGCAATGAGCAAGAACAACGA
>NZ_JAVFVN010000218.1:0-752 GCF_030910085.1 Stenotrophomonas maltophilia group sp. RNC7
AAAGAATTTATAAATTCTTTTTGACCAGTAATTCTATTTATGCCATATGGAATACCGCCATGATATCTACCAGAACCTGATATAAATGGGGAGAATGTTGATAAAGCTCTACGATCAATATTACGTGTTGCATCTCTTAAATGATTTTGTCCAAATGGCAATGCACTTAAATAACCTTTTTTAATTCGAGAATATGCAGTTGTTAATTTTATTGATAAAGCTGATAATGCATCTTCTAAAAACTCTGAAGACTTGTCTAAGCCATTCTTAGATGTCTCGTACAGGACCACGTGGGAACTTACGTTATACATATCATTTTCATTAAATTGAATTTCTTCCATTAAAGCATTACAGTCAGCAATTTTTGTCTGTAAGTCACTTATTTGATCAATGTTCCCTTTCTTCTGTTGCCAAGATAAATTGGACCTAAAAGTAGTTTCTTGACGTTGTAATAGACGTATGGCTTCATTCTTCTTAACCTTATGAATGTCAAAAACTACATCTATTTCTCCCATCGATAATATATTGTTTATCCAGTTTGTCTTTAATTTACGAGGGTAGCCATCACGAGGTATATACATTGGTCTAAAATATGTTTCCGTACCTAAAGATTGCTTAATCTTACCGTAATCCTCTGCCTTTATCGCAATTCCCTCTGGAGAAATTAAGTCTATATAATTGGGTACATTTTGCATAAAAGAACTTTCTTCATTTTTACGTACTTTTTCAAATTCTTTCTGTTCCTCTATGCG
>NZ_JAVFVN010000220.1:0-542 GCF_030910085.1 Stenotrophomonas maltophilia group sp. RNC7
AGCATCAGAGCACATTTGACAAAGGCGAAATAAGCCCGCTTCTAGGCTCGCGTTCTGACGTGGATTTCTGGCGCGCATCGCTGGAATACTGCCGGAACTTCAACGTCCTGACGCACGGCGGATTGCGCCGCCGATCCGGCACCCGCTTCATAGCGGAAGTAGCGGACAGCAATCAGTACACGCGCTTGCTTCCTTTCAGGTTCTCGGAAGAACAATCGTATGTTCTTGCCTTCAATGGTGGCGGAACACTTCGCTTCTTCTCCGAACGAGCGGTAGTTGGATCGCCATACCAGATAAGCCATCCATATAGCGCGGGCGAACTGAAGCGGCTCAGCTACACGCAGTTCAATGATGTTGCATATATCGCAAACAAGAATTACGCGCCGCGCCGCCTGTCTCGCATGGGTGACACAAACTGGTCGCTGTCAGAAGCCGTTTTTCAGGACGGTCCATATATGGATCAGGACATTGAAAGCGGAACGACATTACAGCCAGCGTCGACAGGCAGCGCGTCTATTGCATCATTTAATTCTAATAATGGG
>NZ_JAVFVN010000265.1:0-2677 GCF_030910085.1 Stenotrophomonas maltophilia group sp. RNC7
TTGATACTGCGAATTGGGCTAAAGACAATAAAGAAGATTTTTTGAAATAGTTAGAGGAAAAAGGGGTAACTGGAAAAGCTGCTGAACAAGCTTGGAATAAAAAGTTAAATGATCAAAAGAAATATTTTAAAAATAGAGCAAGAGAAGCCTATAATCAGCATGGACTTGCTGCATTTGATACTTCAAAAGCAAGAGCATCTGAACTAGCAGAAGAAGCAGCAAATGAATTATTAGATCAATATTCTAATTCAGTTCCAAATAAAGATGCGTTTAAGAAGCAATTTTTAGCTGACGCTCAAGAACGTGGGGTTGAAGTAAACGATGCTATGTTAGAAAAGGCATGGAAACAACATCTTGGAGAGAAACGACAAGATTTCTTAACTGATACAAGGAATATTGCTAATAATTTGACTAAGGGTAAAGGTTTAGATTCATTTGTTGATAAAGGACAGTTTGAAGAGTTAATGCAAAAAGGACATGAACACAGTATAAGCGGACAGGAAAATGCCTTTAAAGATTACTATAAAGCAAAGAATCCGAATGCAACTACTCAAGAAATTAATGATGCATGGAACGAACAAAAAGGTCTAATGGCATCTAATTTCTCACAAGGTCTACATTCGAAAATATCAAGTTTAAATCAGTCACCTTATGGTACTGGACAACAGGCTTTAGGTTCTGCTATGGCAAAACAGTTTGCTAATGATTTCCGTGAAATGTATGGAAATGAAAGTGGACCACATAAGGAAGCATTTGTAAAGAAATTGAAGGAAGAACATCCGACAATGCAACAAATAGAAATAGATCGCGCATGGAATGAACATGTTGAAGAGAAGTACAACGATGTATTGAATGCAGCTAATAATGTAGCGAAACAACTAAGTACAACCCCTAATGTAGATAATGTACTCAATAAAAAAGATTTTGCAAAAGCATTACAACACTCTGATGTGGCGAAGCAGTATATTGACTCACAAGAAGCTGCATTTAAACAAAATTATGCACAGTCGAATCCAAATGTTACCCCTGAAGAAATTAATGGGGCTTGGGAAAACCATCGAATGCAATTACATGACAATATGGGAGCTACAGTTCAAAAATCAATGGCTAAAGTAGCAAATACAATTCCAGCACTTGCAACACAAGCCAGAGCTGTAGATTTGATAAATGCAGTTACAAATGATTCAATGCGCCATTGGCTTGATAATAATAACAAAACTCAATTTGCTGAAGAATTGAAATCTAAACCAGGTAATGAAAATATGACGCAAACAGAAGTTGATCAAGCATGGAATAATCATGTGGCAGATCAAACAGTTTACTATAAACAGCAAGCTACTCAAGCTGCACAAGAATTAACTAATGGAAAACCGTTAGATTCATTTATCGATAAGGGACAATTTAAGCAGAATGTACAGTCTATGAGATTACAACAAGCAAAAGATGCATTCTATAAGCAACATGAGGGACAAGCTAGTCCGGAGCAAATAGAAAAAGCTTGGGCGTCAACCTTACCAGGGGCTTCAAATGTTTTATCTAGGGAACTTGATGGTGCCATAGGTAGAGTTAACCCTAACTCTAGTATCCAAGGAGTTATTAGTGGAACTCATGCTAGAGGAGTAGATTTAGTTGAACAAGCAACTATTGATTTAACAAGAAGTTATGTAGCGGGTAATAAAGATAGTTTTTATGCCCAAAAATTAAATGAAGGCATGGGCATTAAAGAAATAGATAATGCATGGCAACAAAATGTTGAAGGCTATAAAAATCAAGTATTTGAAATGGCAACAAATACAATGGAAGATTTGACGGGTGGCCAATCTCAATATGCATTTATTGATAAGGGGCAATTTGGACACGGTTTAACTGCTCGAAGAATTGATGCAGCAAGAGAAGATTTTGGTAAGCAGTTTGCAGGGGCTTCACCTGAATTCATTGATAAACAATGGGATCGTAGTGGCATGGAAAGTAAACTAGTTAACGAGTCTCAACAGGTAATTGCTAATGTGCCGAAGATTCAAGCTACAAAAGGATATGAATTAGGAGAATTTATGGCTTCACATCAAGCTTCTACTGCTACAGATCAATGGGCAAATGCAAATAAAGAGCAATTTTTTAAACAACAAAGAGCCAGCGGTATAGCAGAACCACAGATACAACAAGCATGGAATGAAGCTATAGGTATACAATATGCTGATAATTTAGCTACTGCACAACAAGAATTAGCGAATAGCAGTAGTAAAAATATAGTAATACCACGTCAAATTGGTGCGGTAGTTAAAGGACTTACTCTTGGTGGTACACAAGGGGCATATGAGGGTTCTGGTGTGAAAAACTTCATTGAAGCTGGAAAAGATATGATAAATTATCAAGTCTTTGATAAGGTACCAGTTACAAATTCTTTGGAGGAAGCGGAACAAAAACAAATGCAAATGCAAAAAACATTCTCATTTGCAGCTGGAGTATTAGGTGGAGAAAAAGCTTATCAGAAAGTAGCTGGCTTAACTACTCAGCACAGTCCATATGCAGCTAAAATTCAGGACTCAGTAATGGAAGTAGGAGATATTGTTCGATACGCTCAAAAAGAACAAGTATTTGATCCTCAGACTAATCAAACGGTTGAAAGAATTCCTAATAATGCAATTAGAATGGTTGTTGAGCCTGAACGTTCATTCCT
>NZ_JAVFVN010000290.1:0-585 GCF_030910085.1 Stenotrophomonas maltophilia group sp. RNC7
TTTAAATCTTGTAATATCTTGTTTAGGAATAAAAAGTTTATTGGAATTTATTTTATGATCAAGCAATATGAGGTTTATATAACCATTTTTGTGTAAGTAGTGAAAGTGTTGCTCAAGCGTATATGGATAGATATGGATATCCTTTTCCTTGTCAGCTAATTTTAAGAAAGCTTCTGGAGTTGTATAAAAATATTTCTTTAACAGTTTTAATGATAACTTATATTTAGCTAATGAATATAGAGAATATAACGAATTTCCTTTGAACTTCTTCTGAGAGACTATACCTTCTTTCTCTAAACGTTTAATAACACTAATTCCAGTAAGTTCAATTAATTTTGGATTTTCTTTCTCAATAGTACCGAGCGTTTTAAATTGACCTTTATAACATTGTAATTCTTTGATTTCTTTTTGGTACTCTTCAAGATGTTGAACAGCTTCTTCAATAGAAATAGGGTTTGGCTTCATTTTTTCACTTCCCAAAAATTAAAATTATCTATATTCTTTTTATTAATATCTGCATTCTTCGTTTCGGCCGCTATTCGTATATTATCAACTGCTTCTTGTGTTATGTGCAGGGCATTCTTT
>NZ_JAVFVN010000329.1:0-1403 GCF_030910085.1 Stenotrophomonas maltophilia group sp. RNC7
GCTGGGCCAGCGCCATGGCGATCCAAACGCGCTGGCGCTGACCACCTGAAAGTTCATCCACTGGTCTGTCGGCCAGTTCCGTTGTCCGGGTTGCCTCAAGTGCTGCCGCAATTGCTTCGTCATCTGCGCGTGTCCATTGCGAGAAAACGCCGTGATAAGGGTTTCGGCCCCGGCTTACGAGATCGGCAACCAGTATGCCTTCCGGTGCTATGGGCGATTGCGGCAAAAGACCGAGCATCTGCGCAAGCTGGCGGGAGGGAAGTGTGTGGATCGACCTGCCGTCCAGAAGCACCTGCCCGTGGCGTGGGGCCAGAAGCCGGGACATCGTCCGCAAAAGCGTGGACTTTCCGCAGGCGTTCGCCCCAATGATTGCCGTCACCTTGCCGGATGGTATCTCCAGGTTGAGACCATCCAACACCAGCCGGTCGCCATAGCCGGTGGTCAACTCCTGAACGATGAGCGTGTGATCGGTCATAGGGAAGCCCCGCTGCGGTTGGCGCGAATGATGAGGTAGATGAGATAGGGAGCGCCCAGGGCCCCGGTGACGACGCCGACCGGATAGCGCCCCGGCAGCAGGAACTGCCCGCAATAATCGCCAGCGAGAACCAGTATGGCCCCGATCAGCGCCGACGGGACGAGGAGTGAACCATTGTTGCCGATGATGCGCGATGCAATCGGGCCGGACAGAAAGGCGACGAAAGCGATAGGCCCCGCGACAGCGGTGGCAAAGGCTATCAGGCCAACGGCGCCGATGATGATGGCGATCCGGGTTCGCCCGACATGGGTTCCCAGCGCGGCGGCGCTGTCGTCGCCCAGACGCAAGGCTTCGAGATCGCGCGACCGGCTTAAAAGCAATCCGCCGAAGACAACCAGCGCGACCAGAAGCGGCAACATCTGGTCCAGCCGCGCACCGTTGACGCTGCCGGTCAGCCAGCGCATGGCTTCCTGCAGGCTCCAGGCGGGCGCGGTTGAAAGAATGTAGGCGATGAAGCTTTCGATCATCGCCGCAACACCGATGCCGACAAGGATAAGCCGGGTTCCGGCAACCCCGTTCCTGAAGGAAAGTCCGTAAACCGCAAGCGCCACGGCAAGCCCGGCGGCGACGGCGAAGATGGAAACCACCGGTCCGCTCATGGAAAGCACGACGATCGCAAAGACGGCGGCAGCGCTCGCACCTGAGCTTATGCCGATAATGTCCGGACTTGCGAGCGAATTGCGCAGCATGAGCTGGAATGCGACGCCGCCGAGCCCGAAGCTCAACCCCGCCAGCACGGAAAGGACGGCGCGCGGCAGGCGCAGCTTGCCCACCGTGAAGCTTGCGCCCGGAACGTCTTCGCCCAGCAGCACGCGGACAATATCCTTCGGCGGCGTGAAGGATTGCCCAAGCATCAAAGTCAGGAGGA
>NZ_JAVFVN010000347.1:0-349 GCF_030910085.1 Stenotrophomonas maltophilia group sp. RNC7
TGGGTGTCTCAATCAGGCGGCGGGCATCGGCGTACGGTGCCAAGCTGACACCCGATCCCGGCGCGAGTTTGACCCGGTTGACCGTGAGCCCGAGGCGCTTGGCGAAGTCGCCGAACAGGCCGAAGGAGTTGCCTGCCTCGACAATGAACATGCGCGGGCGGTAGATTGCGGCGACCTGGTTCAGGATGTTGTTCAGGGTGGCCGACTTGCCCGATCCGGTCGGACCGAACAGGAACAGATGCGCATTCATCTGTCGATCCAGACGGTTAAAGGGGTCGAAGGTGATCACGCCGCCACCACGGTTGAAGAACGTGATGCCGGGGTGCCCCGTGCCCTGGCTGCGGCCCCA
>NZ_JAVFVN010000350.1:0-302 GCF_030910085.1 Stenotrophomonas maltophilia group sp. RNC7
ATCACCTCGGCACGCTCCTGCATCTTGCGCAGGTCAACGGCCGACAGTGCGCTGTCGGTATCAAAGCCGGTCGCGGTCCGATCAAGACCGGCCAAAGCGCTCTCATTGCCATCGCGCACCACCACGGTGCCGGCGGCGATATCCGAGTGGGTGGTGCTGCTGTCGTTCTTCTTCGTACCGCCCAGCAGGCTCAGCCCCGCACCGGCCGCGCTCCCCAGCGGGTTGCTGATGCCACCACCGCTGCTCATCCCGGTGCCGATGCCACCGCCACTGGTCTTGGCGCGGGATTCGTTCTCGATGTC
>NZ_JAVFVN010000369.1:0-1032 GCF_030910085.1 Stenotrophomonas maltophilia group sp. RNC7
CGTTGATACGGAAGTTGGAAAAGTAGTGAATATCGATGAGCACTCTGGTGTTTTTCACATAGATAAGGCGGTTAATCTGATTTCATTCTTCGGCTTCAACGAGATGCAGCAGCCGTTAAGCTTTTCAACAGAAACTTGGCAGCCAGAGGATTACACTAGGGCATCAACAGTATCGTTCAAGGATTGGGACGTTTGGTTATCGAAGGAGCACTTTGATAAAGCTCCGGGAAATCCCTTGATAAGCATTCGCGCTTAAATGCCTTTCAGCGTCCTTTGAATGAGGGCGCTGAATGTGCGCCGCGACATGCCATGGATTGGCGTCCGCGCACTGACGGGGTTATCGCACTCGCCGTCTAATCGGGATGTTTTTGGTGCATGACTACCAAGGCGCATCCAACCTAATGCTATGTGGTGATCAGTCCGACCTATTCAAAGACTGCAATTGCTCAATCTTGGCGTGCACATGATCAATAAGGGGCTTGATCTGAGCGTCAATGCCGACCTTTTCAGCATCTTCATTCATTCTATCTGCGTACTGCAAAAGCATTGCCGCCCCCTCACCGGGGGTGACAACCTTCTTTGTGACCATCACGTCAATGAGCATGATAGTGGTGTTGACAGATGAGTGGAGTAAAACGACTGTAAGCTGAGATGATTTGTCCATTAGGTCCTCGGAAGAAAAAGCCGCCTTGCTAATGAGTGGTCATATACGACCAAAAGGGCAAGAAAGACCCGTATTAAATCAAAATTAGGATAATGCGGGTTGCTAAGTTTTTGGCTCATATACCTGCCCTGTCGCGCATCAGGCAGGTATATGAGCAACCCAGTTTACATGCAATCCTTAGGCAGGCGTCTCAGACGCATTGCCGTATAGATTATCGTTGGCAACAATAGAAGGCACACCACCTCCAGCATCCACAGCCACTATATATTTTCTGGCCGCACTAGGGACATAAGTGTTAAATCCCTGAAATGAATTTTCAGACGCTACAACGCGTAGAAAACCGGGAGAATTACGCCCAACATAAATAT
>NZ_JAVFVN010000428.1:0-623 GCF_030910085.1 Stenotrophomonas maltophilia group sp. RNC7
AAGAGTTTACTAATGCAGAAGAAGCTCGTGCGTACGTGGATAAACACCAAATCTTTGGTTCAGAAGGATTTGACCCAGACAGGCTGGATGATGAAGAAATATTAGAATTTGCAAATGCGTTATTAGAACAAATGAAAATGGTTAGTTATAAATACAAAAAATAAACATTCAATAAGGGGGAATGTTTAATGGAGCAAATCGATGAAGTTATAGTTGGATTAATAGAATCCTACGACACTAAGTGCCCATACAAACTATGTGTAGCACTGGGAATAGATATTATTAAAGTAGATCGGTCGGACCCTATTTTATGTAAAAATAATAGTGCCTACATAAGGAATTACTTTGAATCAGAAACAATTTTCATAAGGAACGATCTAGACGAAGAAAAGGAAGTTTTCTATATAAAGCATGAATTGGGACATGCTGTGTTGCACCCCAATATTCAAAACTCTTATAACAAGCATTTGTTAAATAAACACAAAATAGAAAAACAAGCTAATTATTTCGCATTCAGACTAAGCAATATACATTTTGATGAGATAGAATTAGAAGATATGACATTAGAACAAATAGCCAGTTGTGTAGGCATACCCCATGCCGTGCTAAAGCAACTTGCTAAT
>NZ_JAVFVN010000437.1:0-434 GCF_030910085.1 Stenotrophomonas maltophilia group sp. RNC7
GGAACGGGACCAAAAGTAACAGGGTTGTGATAGCGTCATCGGCCCATCCGCGACCGATGATAACGAACAAAATCGGCAAATGATAAACATACGCCCCATAACTAATGTCGGGAAATTTGAAAGGGATGATTTTAGTTCCAGCTATCCCGACCCACACCATCGCGAATGCTTGAACGACAGCAAGTGCAGCGCCACCAAACAATTGCGCAGCACTGGTCTGCCACCACTGTAACAACAACACGAATACCAGCCATGGGATTACCGGATGAACAGACATTAGCTCACGCTTATGCATGTAGGCCAAATTACCGACGAAGAAAGCGGGGAGAAGAAATGTTATAATTTTATGGTTCGGAGGTAGATCTGAACACCACCACGTGAACAGTAGAGAAGCAAGTAACAATAGCCATATATAAATACGACGCCTATATGCT
>NZ_JAVFVN010000473.1:0-1280 GCF_030910085.1 Stenotrophomonas maltophilia group sp. RNC7
CATTTAATAATAATTTAGTTAACTCTGCATCAGCCTGAGAAGGTGAATGTTTTAATTTGTTCTCACTAGGATCATTATTTGAAGCAACCATATCTTTTTCAGCTTCTTCAATAAACTGTTGATGTTTTTCGTCTTGCATAACGAAATTTTTACGTATAGGTGTATCACGTATAACTTTTAACCAATACGTAGCTTCTTCTGGAATTACTTTAACAGTAGCTTCTTTAAATTCATTTTTAGGAACGAAATTAGCCTTAATTATTTGACCAGGAATTGGTTCGTTGTTTTTTACAATTTTAACTGCACATTCAAACGCTTTCTGATAAATAATATCAGATACCTTTAATACTTCTTTTTCAGTTTTCTTATAACTTAGTCCTACACGATTGCTTGGGTTATCCATCATTGCGGAAACCTCTTGGGTGCTTTCGCTTTCTTCGAATACTTCTTTAGTACCAAAAACTAGACTAAATTCTTCTGCATCCTCTTTGGTAGCATCACCAAAAAGCATTTTATTACGTAAAGTAGCCAGTAATGTTGTTTTCCAAGGCTTTCCGTATTTTTTTTCTAACTGTGCTGTTGTTTGACAAATTACATTAATTATTGCTTTATATTTTCGCGATTGTGCAGGGAATTCACTAAATTCATCATAAATATAGTCAGGGAATTCATCACAGTAAAGAGCATTATATGAAGAAGTCATTGGTTCACGACGGAATACGGCGTTTTGGTAGCATAGCAAAGCAAATTTGCCTAATACGTTACTTAACGTACTTAATTCACCTTTCGCTGTGTTTACTAGTAATATTCCCCCAAATTCTAGGAATTTATCAAAATTGAAATTTGATTCACTAAATAATACGCGTCTCATTAATACATTCTTTCCAATATCATCAAGAATATTCCTTAATCCTACAACATGTTCTGATTTTGTATCAATAATTCGATATTCGCCCTTATATGGACCAGATTGTACAATTTCAATTTGCATATTTTTCCCAAAACCTGATTTGGCTACAATATAAGTGTCATCAAACCAAGCTTTTACAGTCTTTAAAATTAACCAGTAATTTTTTGTATCACGGTCTTCAATGTTGTCTATATCCTGAGGAATCCGTTCTTCTAATTTTTTCATCATGCGCCATACAAGCTGAGGGTCGTTATACATTGTAATTAAATCAGAAAAACCTACTTTTTTATCTGGATCATTTTCCATTAGTAGATAAATATGATTCTTTAGATGCGTTCTTTGAGATTGTTCAAAGAAAAATTCTGTTTTT
>NZ_JAVFVN010000486.1:0-640 GCF_030910085.1 Stenotrophomonas maltophilia group sp. RNC7
CTGCTGTGACAGTTGAAAATGGCTAATGCTTTTGCAATGCCGTAAAGACAGGTCTTAAGCCACATCGAAACCGGATTAACCGAGCGCGGCCAGGCTCTTCGGACATTATTTGAAATCTCAATAGGATCGAGGCTAAAAGTCATCTTATTCCCCGCTCATGAACCATCAACGAACAGCCAGTCCAGTTTTCCTCCAAGGTCGTTGTGAATGGTTCCGCCAACAGATATCTAAGCCTGCAAAGAGTGAGTGGCGCCAATTGAAGCTGTTACTCCGCGTTAAGGAAGATTGCTCGCTCAGGTTTACGCCGGAGAACTGTTCCCCAGAAGTACTAAGCTGTGCGCAAATATCCACTATATTTTATAAATATCATCGCCGTTCTTTATTCAAAGATCAATGACAGAAAAAGACACTTCCTGTCAGTTCATAACACTTGAACCAAGGCGCTTTCCTTTCAGGAATCATGGTCATCAGGTGATGGATTTCTGCCTAGAGAGCTTGGCAAATGCCACTATCGTCGGAAACAAATTGCGGCGGGATATCAAGTGAAAAATTCTCACCATAAACTAGCAACTGGCGCCAAAGGGCTGTAATTACTTTTTATCTTTTCCAAAATAGATGCGATACTTCGGGTCAACACAGT
>NZ_JAVFVN010000498.1:0-371 GCF_030910085.1 Stenotrophomonas maltophilia group sp. RNC7
AGGGCAGGAACATTAGGAGGCTCCCAGCCTGTTAGAGCTTGATGACTTTGTCTGCACTCGTATATTTTGCCGTTATATATGACGCGTTGGCCTACTGTGTATTTCATATCAAGCTGCCATTCACTTACATCTGGCGGCGGACTGGTTGTTACTGTGATCGGCTGACTGAAGTCGGAATAGTAGCCTTGACTATCCTTAGCCCTAATCGTAATCGAATAGGTTGTAAATTCATTCAGACCGTTAATGGTTGCAATCGTATTCGCTGCTACCAACATTTCATTATCGTAGTGAATAATATACTCCACAATTTCACCTGTATCACTTATGGACGGTTCCCACGTTAAGCTTATGCTGTCATATGTAACCCCCGT
>NZ_JAVFVN010000508.1:0-1410 GCF_030910085.1 Stenotrophomonas maltophilia group sp. RNC7
GCAATGTACGTTGGAGAAAAAGGAAAAGTAGATGCTGATACCATACATTTGTTAGTAAAGAAAACACTTGAGCAAAACACATTTCTTATTATTGAAAAAATAGGAAAAAAACAATTTGCTGAAGCACATAGCATTTTTAGAGAGTTAATGATTCAAAAAATTGAACCCATTATGATTGCAGCTACAATTTCTAAACAGTTTTCAAGAATGTTAGAGGCGAAAGCACATATGCATAATGGAGCAGAACAAAGAGACCTTCCGAAGTTGTTAGGTATTCAACCATATCCAGCTAAAATTATTGTGAATCAGGCAAAAGGCTTTCATGAGACTACCTTACAGCAAATTCTTCATAGATTATCACAGATGGATTTTGAGTTTAAAAGGGGAGGAGATAAAGAGTTAATTTTTGAAATGTTTCTTGTTGATTTACAAAAAATAAGCTAGTAAGAGAACTTTATGAAATTAACTGAAGTGTAAATCTTAAAAATTTATGTTACAATAATTGTATATTAATTTTGAATTGATGTAATTTTTAGCCTTTTGGGTGAGTTCAGTTTTTACTGATACCCAAAAGGCTTTTGTCATTTTAGGAGGCGTATTAATTTGAGACTAATTTATACTAAAAAAGGTGAATCCTTTTCAGATTACCAAATAAATATAATGCTAAATAAGAAAAAAGAAACAGCAAAAATGCTAACCACTAAAACTGAAATGAAAATTAACAATGCAATTGTTATAGCGATAGTACAAATGTATATAAAAGAGGGAATTTTAAAAGCAAATGATGTAGTTGTTGAGTTTGAAGGTAATGAATATTACTTTGATGACAATGGTTTTACCAGCTTACCTTTATTTACTGATTATTTAAGTCAAGTAATCAAAATTGGGGAAAGCCTGTTAGTTTCAACTAATACTTTAAGAAGACAACAACTGCTTTGCTAATTTTATAAAAGCATGAAAAATAGAACGAGTGTAAACTAAAAATATACTAAAACCAATAAAGGGGGATTGAAATGTTTACTAAGATCGCTAAAGAGAGTAAAAAGAACTTTTTAGAATGGTTAATAAATAAGGATATGTTGGTAAATAATGAGGCGATTTATCTAATTAATTATTTCATTAATAATTATGAACTACTAGATAAATTTCACTTTGTTGAATTAGAAGGGTTAAATAAAGCCCCTACTACACTAGAAATTAGAACAAAATGTGGCTTAAAAGAAAGGCAGGCTCATCTTGAATTTATTGATAAAAATAAAAATTTTGAAACTAATAGTATTAGTGAAGTAATACATTTCTTACAGTATAACCCTCAGCTTGAAGTATATATTGGTATTAAGATGGAAAAATTATTATGCATTGAAATATTAGATATCATTGAAGAAAACCCATTTTATAAAGATGATAAAA
>NZ_JAVFVN010000532.1:0-1110 GCF_030910085.1 Stenotrophomonas maltophilia group sp. RNC7
AAACATCATTGACTTTCCACCCGCGCCCAAGCTGGATCCTTTCGGTAAACTTGTTCCCGAAAAAGCGAGCCCTCTGGAATTGAAGGGGGAGCAAGTGTTTTTCGGCAATGGACGCTGCGCTGAGTGTCACGTCCCTCAAACCTCATTTCTTGACAATAATATGCACGACCTGAAGCTTGAGCGGTTTTATGAGCCCGGGAAAACCTACAATGGAATGGTCACCTTGCCCGACGGGCCAATAAAGACTTTCACGCTTCGAGGCATCAAGGATTCTCCACCATATCTCCATGACGGACGCTTGCTGACCCTTGATGATACGGTCGAGTTTTTCAATCTCGTCTTGGGAACCAAGCTGGCAACAGACGAAAAAGAGGCGCTCGTCGCCTATCTTCGAACGCTTTAGGAGAAAGACAGTGTTGGTCCGTTTATCGATTGTTTTTCTGCTGGGGACAGGATGTCTGGCTTCAGCACAAGCGCCTAATCCAGGCTTCGTATCGCCAGACACCAGGCTGAACGAAAGCGGGTTACCGGTCCCCTCACAAACGAACAATACCGACAAACTCTTCCTGCAATTAGCTCTTTCGAGAAATTCGACCGAGCTTGCATTGACTGAGCAAGCTGAAAAATACGCTAAGAGCGACACGTTGAAGAGCTTTATGTTAGGCATGAGGAATGACCACGGTCGAATGGCAGAAAAACTAAAAGCGCTTGCCAATGCTGTGAAAATTCCGCCTCCCTCAGCCCACCCTGCTCCGCCGCCCATTGATGGTGAAGCGGCCTATTGGCAAAGTCAGGTTATAGATCACCAAAAAATGGTACAGTTGCTCTCCTGGGAAACTGGCGCAGGCGAATATACTGAACTCCAAATTTATGCCCAGCAAATGTTACCAGTGATCCTGCATCACCTCAATCGGGCAAGGGAGGGACAACAGGAATATCTTACCAAACAGGGGCTTTTGAAACGTTCTGATCAGGCCCATCAATAGCTGGCTCCTTAACCCGAATGTTCCGATGCTGGGACCAGCTCTGCAAGGCTTACAAATATGAGCTCCGAGGCAGACAAAAAACAAAACATAATTGGGCTGAATGAAAATCGGGACGAAGTATCAA
>NZ_JAVFVN010000624.1:0-45167 GCF_030910085.1 Stenotrophomonas maltophilia group sp. RNC7
CTGGCTGCAGCACTGATTGCCCCAGGGTAGTGGCGGGGGCCGGGCGGGGCCCCCCCCCCCCCCCCCCCCCCCGGCGCCCCCCCACACCCCGGCGCCGGGGCGGGGCGCGGCGCCCCGGCGCCGCGCCCCCGCCCCGCCGCCCGCGCGCCCTTTGTGGTGGGTGCGGGGGGGCGGGGGCGGGGTCGGGGGGGGCCCCCCCCGCCCCCCGCCACTACCCTGGGGCAATCAGTGCTGCAGCCAGCGTATCGGGAACGCGTCCGCCATCGCTGCATAGCCGGCATCACTGGGATGCAGATGATCCCCGCTGTCATAGCTGGGAAGCAGATGGGTCGGGCGCTGTGGATCGCGCATGATGCGATCGAAGTCGATGACACCATCGACGCCCTGTGCTGCCCTGATCCAATCGTTCACGGCTTGCCGCTTGGTTTCTCCGGCGGCGTCGAAGTAGCCTGATCCTCCGTAGGGCAGCAACGTTCCAAGCATCACCCTGATCCCACGTTGCCGGGCTCGCTGCACCGACGTGCGCAGGGCGTCGATCAACTGCGCTGCAGACACCGCCTGCGGCGGATGCAGCTGGCCGATGCCGATATCGTTGATGCCCAGCAGCAGCACGGCATGGCTGGCACCGGACACCGCCAGCACATCGTGCCCGAAGCGCGACACGCCTGCTGGCCCGACTCCATCATGCAGCCAGCGATTGCCGGCAATGCCGCCATTGACCACGCTGACCTTGCGCAGGCCTGCACTGCGGACACGGTCATCGAGCAGGTTGGGCCAGCGGAAATTGCGATCCACTGTAGAGCCGGCACCATCGGTGATCGAGTCACCGAAGGCGACCATGACCACCGGCTTGCCGCCAGCTGCTGGTACCGCCGATGGCTGGTTTCCGGCAACGTCAATGGCGTCCAGCCAATAATAGGCCCGCATGGGGTCGGCGGAGCGCAGCAGGGCCGCGCCGACCTGGTTGCCGGGCGCGCGGTAGTTGGTCTGCAGGCCGACCGAATGCGTGGTGACCACCGGCGTCGGTGCCATGACGTACAGGCTGACGGACAGCTCCGTCTGGTCAGCCACATGCAGGTTGATCCGATCACTCCAGCGCTCTTCGCCGGGGGCGAGCGTCAAGCGTGCTGCACCACTGAAACGCAATGAGCGCTGCTTGTGGAGGACGACACCATCGGCGCCCATGCTTGGCGCAATACGGAGGTCCTCCAATGTGACCGGGGCCTTGCCGAACCGGTTGGAGAAGCGAACGCGCAGTGTTTCTCCGCCGCGCGAAAGACGTACGGTCATGCGTACGGTCTGGTCGGCCAGGGTGACGGGTGGGGGCGGGGGAACGATGTTGTCCGGAAAGGTAACGCCGTAGTCCTGCTGGGCGGCGAACCAGGTGGCGGACCATGGGGGCCGGCCCTCATGTGCCGCCAGCGGGGGGGCGGGGGCCACGCACAGCAGAGTGGCGAACAGACAGCCCAACCACCGTCGATACGGTTTCCTGTTGCGGAACCTCGGCATACAGCACTCCTTGCAGTGTGGCTGGAACCTTATCCCGCTGGCGCGGGTGGATACCCGGTGCCAGCGGGATCGGTAAGGAACATCAACCGCAGCTGGCGCGCTCGATGCGGTTCTGCGCATCCACCTGCACGGTCACGCGGTCCTGGCGGAAGTCCATGGTCACCGCCATGCCGGGTTTGACTACCCGTGCACCGCGCGCGCCGCTGTCAGCCACCAGTTTCTTGATCGTGGCTTCGTCGGCGGTTTTGCCGGTGAACGCTTCCAGCGCCTCGGGGCGGCATTCGTGCGGGCCATCGGAGACTTTGGCCGGCAGGCTGCCGGTATCGGCGGTGCCGTTGGCATCGGCATGGCTGCAGGCCGCGAGCGGCAGGATGCTGGCCAGCAGCAACAGGGTGGTAGGGCGCATGGGCACGGCTCCGGTGAAGGGACAGCGGGCAGTGTCGCCGCTGCGCGTCTCTGTGGTGTCAACGCGGCCTGAATCCGTGCCTGGCAAGCGCCACAGTGTGTGAAGTCGTCGAAGAGCAGCGGATTGATGCCTGTGCGGGCAGCGGTTAGTGTCTTGCACCCAGTCAACTCAAGGCGCATGTCCGATGGTTGAGCGCGTTCAACGCCTGATCAATGCGGTTTCGTCCATTCCAGGCGTGCGCACCGCTTCTGTGACCAAGCAGGATTTGTCGGAGCTGGCCGTAGACGAATTGTCGCTGTTGCCCTACGCGGATCTACCGCTGGCCGTATTGCGGCGTAGCGAAGGTGCTCTGTCGCATGAGGTGCTGATTGGGATCGAGTTTGAACTGGACGGCGGCCCGGCAGGCTTGCTGGCGCTGGAGTTTCTGTCGTGGTGGGTGCGTGACGCTGCGCGCAGTGGAGCGCTGATGCAGTTGCGCAGCCTGGCGTTGCCCCCCCTGGAGCAGCAGTTTGGCCAGACCCTGAAGTTCACCGTCGACTGGTTCCATGCTGACCCACAGCAGGACCTGGAACGGCTGCTGATCGCCGTAGACGAACGGGCCGCAAACCTGGAAGCGACCTTGGATCACTTCGCCATTGCCGAGCGCATCAAGGCCGCCGCTGTCGATTCGTCCAGCAGCGACGTGCCCGCGCCCAGTGCGTTTGCTGGACGACTGCGGAAGTTCTTGACTGCGTGAATCGCGGGGAAAAGCGGGGCGCTGCGGTCAACGCGAGTCGTCCTGCCTGGCGACCAGAGCCAGCGTTTCGCGCTCACGCTGTTCTTCGCGGATCAGCCGCTGCAGCAGCAGGGCCAGGGTCACCACGTCCTGGTGATTGTGGTCGGCCACCCGGCGCAGGTTCACCGCGTCGCCGCCGCGCAGGAAGCGCAACCACGCACCGGGTGCCTCCGAGCCCGGCAGATCGTCCTCGCGCACCACGCGCAGCAGCTGGCGTTCGATGGTGGACAGCTTGCAGTTCTCCCACGTGCCGCGATAGCGGCGGCGGGTGGGGTAGAGCAGGTCGACATGGTCCAGCGCGCTGATCGGGTCGCGTTGCCGGGCAAGCCGGTAACGCGCTTTCAGCAGCGGTGCGTCATAGCTGCGGCCGTTGTAGCTGCAGAACACGGTGGACGGTTGCAGCCAGCCGGCGAAGGTGGCCAGCATCGCGTCCTCGGCGGCCATCGTGGCCATCAGCAACTGGCGGATGCGCAGGCCTTCGCCACGCTGCGGGCACACATGCCAATCGGCCGCGCCGATCATGAAGGCACGGGTGCCGGTGCCGCCGGCCAGGCCGGTGGTCTCGGTGTCGAAGAACAGCAGATCGCGTGCAGTCACGTGCTCGCCGTCGCGACGGGCGAAATCAAGCGACAGCGGTTGTGCCGGGATCGCCTGCGGCTGCAGCGATTCGATCAGGAACAGGCCCGGTGCGATCTCCTCACCTGGCAACTGACGGTCCTGTGCGCTGGCGCGAGCAGGAGCGGGGCCGCCGCGCGTGCGCAGGCCGAGCAGGCGATGCAGGCTGCCCACTTCGGGCCGACGCAGCGCGGGCGGCGTCGTGGCAGGTGCCGCCGCGCCGGTCGGCTTGTGGCGGATCTCCTGCTCGACCCAGGCGAACACCGAACGCTCGGCCGGTGGTTGCCGCGCATCGTTGGCGGCCACGGGTGCCGGTGGCGCAGGGGGCACGTCCGGCACGGCCGGTGTGCTTGCCTTCGGGTCGCCGGCCTGCCTGCGCAGCAGGCGCAGCTTGTCCAGGCTCAGGCTCACGGTGCCAGCAGCTCCATCGGATCGCGCGTGGTCACCACCACGTCGGGCACATGCTGGCAGGCATCGGCATCGGCATCGAACAGGTCGAGCACGCGCAGTGCCAGTGCGCGCGGCGAGGTCTCATCCTCTTCCTGCGCGGCCAGCACCGGGCCGACGCAGGCCGGGCAGCCGGCCTTGCAGTCGCAGCGCTGCACCAGTTCGCGCGCGCGCTGCACCAGTTCGGCCTGGCGCTGCCACAGCGGTTCGCTGAGGCCCACGCCACCAGGGAAGTTGTCATACAGGTACACGGTGGGCACGAATTCCTGCAGCAGTTCGACAACCCCAGGATCACCCTCGCTGCCGCGCAACTGGCCACGGCCGCTCTGGTCGGCGATCGCAAACCAGGAGCCATCGCCGTTACCGACCGACTTCTGCAGGTCGCGCGCATCGGCCATCACCGCCACGGTGGCGACGATGTGCAGCGCATACGCCGCACCGAGGAAGCCATCGAGCGCATCCTGCCTGCTGGCGAACGCGCGCAGCAGCAGTGCCTGCGGCAGCTGCCACCACACTGCGGTGGTGTGCAGTTCCTGGTCGGGCAGGTTCACCGGCCCGTAGCCGATGTTTTCGTGGGTGTAGTAGCGGATCTTCTTGTAGCCGGCCACGCGCCGCACCACGTGCACTTCGCCATGGTGCGAATCACCGCGCCCGGCCACGCCACCATCGAAGCGGTCCAGCACCTTGAGCTTGGTGAAATCGATGCTGTCGGTGTAGTAATCCACATGCGTGCGGGTGACGTAGGCCTTGCGGCCCTCCCAGTCGAGCGTCTCCACCTGGTAGGGCGTGGACTGCACCATGTGGATGGCGCCTTCATACAGCGTGAGCGCGGCGGCGGAGTAATCGACCTCGGCGATGATCTGCTGGCGGCCGTCGCTGCGGTCGACCACCACGAAGTTGCCATCGGCCACCGCGCGCAGGCTGACCGCGTTGGCCGGATAGCTGTCGGCAATCCATTCCCAGCGCTCGCCTTCGCGGTGGATGACTTCGGTTTCGGCCAGCGCTTCCAGGAACACTTCCGGGTCGATCGGGCCGAAGCCATCGCCGACCCGGAACGGCAGTTCAAAGGCCGCGCAGCGAATGTGGTCGAACAGGATCAGCGGCTGGTCTGGCGCAATGCGCGCATGTTCGGGCGAGGCTTCGGCGAAGAAGTCCGGATGCCGCACCACGTACTGGTCCAGCGGCTGCGAACTGGCCACCATCACGCCGAGTGCGGGTTGCTGGCGGCGACCGGCACGGCCGAAACGCTGCCAGGTGGCGGCCACGCTGCCGGGGTAGCCATTGAGGATGACCACGTCCAGGCTGCCGATATCCACGCCCAGTTCCAGCGCCGAGGTGCTGACGATGCCGTCGATGTTGCCGGCACGCATCGCACGCTCGGTCTCGCGGCGTTCGGTGGGCAGATAACCGCCGCGGTAGGCGCGGATGCGCGGCGGCTTGCGCGGGTCGTGGTCGAAGATGTCCTTCAGGTACTTGGTCAGCACCTCGACCATCAACCGGGTCTGCGCGAACACCAGGGTCTTCAGCCCGGACTTGATCGCGATGCGCGCGATGCGGTTGCTCTGCGAGCGCGCCGAGGCACGCAGGCCCAGGTCGGGGTTGATCACCGGCGGGTTCCACAGCAGCACCTGCTTCGGCCCGGTGGGCGCGCCGGATTCGGTGACGGCGGTGACCGGTGCCTCGATCAACGCCTCGGCATGCGCCTGCGGGTTGCCGATGGTGGCCGAGCACAGGATGAACTGCGGTTGCACGCCATAGAACGCGCAGATGCGCTTGAGCCGGCGCAGCACGTTGGTGACGTGGCTGCCGAACACGCCGCGGTAGGTGTGTACTTCGTCGATGACGATGTAGCGCAGGTTCTCGAAGAACTGTGCCCACTTGGTGTGATGCGGCAGGATGGCCTGGTGCAGCATGTCCGGGTTGGACACCACGATGTCGCCATGCAGGCGGATCGCCTGGCGCGCATCGCCGGGGGTGTCGCCGTCGAAGGTGAAGGCCTTGACGCCGAGATCGCCGGCACGATTGAGTTCCAGCAGCTCGGCCACCTGGTCCTGGGCCAGTGCCTTGGTCGGGAACAGGTACAGCGCCTTGGCCTTGTCCTGCATGGCCGCGCTGACCACCGGCAGGGTGTAGCACAGCGACTTGCCGCTGGCGGTGGGGGTGACGATGGCCACGTGCTCGCCGCGCTGGCTGGCCTCCCAGGCTTCGGCCTGGTGGCTGTAGAGCTGCTCGATGCCACGTGCCTTCAGTGCTGCGGCCAGCGCCGGTGGTACCGAGTCGGGAACGGGCGCGTAGCGGCCTTCGCGGCCGGGAATGGCGAAGCTGCCGGTGATGCGGTCCTGGTAGCGGCGCTGCAGGCGCGCGCTGAGCAGCGCGCCGTCGCGGGCGGGCAGGCCATCGCGGGTGGCGAGCTTCTGCTCGGCATCGGCGGTGCGCTTGGCGAGTTCGTAGGCCATGGAAGAGGAAGCGGGGACGGATTGCGAGGGGTCGCATGGCACCACATCCATGTCTCAGGATGTGAGACACCGCACACGGCGGGCGTGAACCGTTCAGTGCTCGCGTCCCGTGGCGTCGCCGCATCTCCCTTGGCTGAACAGCTGCCGGTGCAGCAACGAAATCTGAAGCCGGCATCCGTATCCTTGGGCGCTGGACGCAACCAACAGGGTGGATGGCTGTGGCACGACGTGGAACGCAGGGAGCACTCCTGGCCGGCATGCTGCTGACCGGCATCGTACAGGCGCAACAGGCTGCGCCGGTGGCGGTGCCCGATCCTGCACCCGTTCCCCCTGAAGATGCGCCGCCTGCCCCGACCGCACCGATCTCCACCACCTTGCCGCAGGACAACGTCACCACCCTCGGCGAAGTGCGTGCGCTCAAGCCCGATGACGAGCCGCTGGACCTGTACCGCTTCAAGAACCCGGTGAAGTTCGGCGATAACCGCTTCAGCCGCGACTGGAGCGAACCGCCATCGCCGGAGCAGGTCAGCATGGGCGGTGGCTACATCATGATGGGTGTGGTCAAGGGTGTGCTGGCGGCAGCCAAAGGCATCAACAAACTCACCGGCGGTCCCGACCAGATCCAGGCGGCCGTGGCGCGGCCACCCCCAGAGCTCAGTGCCGAACAGCAGCAGCGCGCGCTGCGGTTCTCACAGGAGCAGGATGCCGGCGACACAGCGCCAGTGAAGTAGGCCGGTATATCCTGCGGGCTCCCCCACCGCTAATGCTGTCATGTCCCTGCGTTCGATCTGCCTGCTGTCCGCGTTGCTGCCGGCCTCCGCCTTCGCGTCCGATATCGCCGATGGCGGCGCCTGCCGCAATGGCGCGTTCCCCTCCCAACAGAGCCGGTTCGCGCTGGCGCGGGTGGTCGATGCACCGCGCCTGTACCTGCTCGGCGACATGGAGGGCTGCCCCGCCAAGGGCGAACCGGCCTGCCGCCAGCGCAGCTATGTGGTCAACGGCGATACGGTGGTGACCGGTCGCGACCTGGGCCGTTACCGCTGCGCGTTCTTCCCGAACAGGGTGGGCGGCAGCGCCGGCTGGGTCGACCGCAGCAAGCTGCAGCCGTTGCCGGTGGCCGTGCCCACGCTGCAGGACTGGACGGGCCACTGGAAAGATGGCGACAACGGCCTGCGCATCACCGTGCAGGGTGGACAACTGCATGTGGATGGCGACGCCTACTGGCCCTCGGCCAACCCCACGCCGGAACAGCGCCCGTACGGGCCGAACCTGGGCCAGGTGGAAGCGCGTGCCACACCGCAGGGTGCCGATGTCGAGTTCGCCGAGGATACTTGCCGGGTGCGTGTGCACTCGCTGGGTGAGGTGCTGATCGTGGCCGACAACAGCGAATGCGGTGGCATGAACGTGCGCTTCAATGGCGTGTACCGGCGCGCGGGAACGCGTTGACCCCGCCGAAAGACGCCAGCCAAGGTTGGCGTCCATCAGGGCAACCGGCCAGTAGATCCACGCCATGCGTGGATGCCGCCCGCGATCCCATCGTCGCGGTCAGCGCCGCCGCTCCAACCACCACAGCAGCGATGCGCACAGCACGAACGCCAGCCACCACGGCCAGCGCGATCCCGGCACGGGTTGCATCACCGACGCGGTTGCCGGGGAGCTGCCCGCCAGCGCCTGCGTGGTTGCATCGATCATTGCCTGCTGATGCAGCGCGGGCGCGTCCTTCGGGTCGAATGCATAGCGCCAGACGGTAGCGTCGCCGTGCTGCAGGCGCTGCCAACCCGCCTCGCGCGGCCACCAGCCCGCGCAACGCAGGTCTGACGTCGCGCCATCGACGATCAGCGGCGTGCCTTCGCCGCGTGCGTTGAAGGCCTGCAGCGGCGCCTGCACGCCGCACAGCGCCTGCCGTTCGCCCGCCCAGCTGATCGGCTGTGGCGACCACAGCGCCTCAGCGCTGCCCTGCGCCCGCGCCAGCGTGGCAACCACGCCGCTCCACAGTTCGCCGTGGCGGTCATCGCGGCCGGCCAGCACCCAGCGCCAACTGTCGGTGATGGGCAGCAGGCCGATGCGGCCTTTGCCGGTAGCGCGCCAGCCGCCGACAGCCTTGCCGGTGCGATCGTGCAGCAGCGCGTTGCTGCCAGGTACCTGCAGCGCCAGTGTTTCCAGTGTGGGCAGCGCGGCGTCGTGCGAACTGCGGTCTGCCTCTTCGCCGTAGCCGGTCGGCAGCGTACCCGCGGCGAGCGGGCCACGTCGTGCGGCGAGGACCGCGCTCTCGCCGTCGCCGGGAAGTTCGAGGACCTGGCTGCTGCCATCACCCCGCAGCGGCAGACCCAGATCGTGCAGGCGCTGGCGCGCGCTGGCCGAAGGCGCGCCCGCACTGCGTACCAGCACGCCCAGTCCTTCGCGCAGCGCCTGCCGCACAGCGGCCAGCTGGGCGGCATTCAATGCCGCCAGGCTGCGCTCGTCCAGCAGCAGCAGATCGCTGCGCGCCAGCGACGCCGCGTCCAGCGGCAAGGCGCCGTCGCCGACGCTCAGGCCGGCACCGGTATCGGCCTGCACCTGCACGCGGATGCCGGCATCGGCTGCCCAGCGGCGCAGGTACTTCAGTTCGGGGCCCGGCGCGCTGGCGCGTACCTGCAGGCGCAACGGCGCCGCCGGCAGGGTCTGCTGCGGCACCGGCACGTTGTCCACCACATGGCCGTCGGCATCGAGCAGGCGCAGCTGGAACACGCTGCGGCCTTCGGCGCGGGTGATGCCACTCAACTGAACGTGGCCATCGTCGGCAACATCCGCGCGATCGACCACGCTGCCGGCCGGGTCGAGCAGTTCCGCCTTTGCCCTGGCAACGCCACGCGCCTGTGCCTGTACCTCGAAGCGTGCGCCGGGCGCGGCGTCGGCCGGTGGCTGCAAGGCGACCCAGCCGCGCGGCGGTGCTGCCGGCTGCCAACGTACGTCGCGTGGCAGTACCGCATCGCGATCGCGTGCGACCAGGCCGGCACCGACCAGGGTGAGCGTGGAGGCCGGATGCTGCCGCAGCGCGGTGGCCAGGTCGGGTACGCGCTTTGCGCCGGGCACATCGGCAGCTTCCGGCAACAGCCACAGCGGACCTTCGCTGGCCGGGAACGCGCCGGCCCTGCTGGCATCGATTCCGAGCACAACCAGCCCGCCTGCGGGTTGCTGGCGGGTGGGCGGCACCAGGCAGAAATACAGCAGCGTGGCGACGATGACCTGCAGCCCGATCACCCCCCAGCGGCGGCCACGGTGCGTGGTGTTGCCGTGCGACTGGCGAACGCTGGCGATCGCCACGATCACAGCGAGTGCCAGGGCGATCCACAGGTTCAGGCCGGAGGGGTTCATGGCTGCGCCTCCAGCGCGTCCAGGTAGCGCTGGCCCATCGCATCGGCGGCACTGCGCCGCATCGCCTGCGGCAGTGGACGCTGCAGCGCCCGCCACAACTGAGCGCGCAGGCGCAGGCGGCAGTCGCGGCAACCGGGCTCGATGCGCAGCTGCTCGATGGCGGCAGCCAGATCAAGGGCATCGGGCAGGTAGGCGGCATTGCGCTGCTGCCAGGCAGCGAGTGCGTCGAGGTCGGGCACACTGGTGTCATCACCGAGGCGCTGCCAGGCTTCGATGATGGTCGGGTCGGGCGGCGCTCGTGCGGCCAGCGGCAGTTCGCGACTGGCCAGTCCGGTGCGATCGCCGCCGAGGCGACGGCCTTCATCGATCGGCGGCAGCTCCGGTCCCACCCGCGCCAGATAGATGCGTTCGGCCTGCTGCACCTGCTTGATGAACGCCAGTGCCTTGTAGGCGAACGGCAGTGCCTGCTCCGGACGGCCCTGGCGCAGCTCGCCTTCGGCCGACCACATCTGGTCCAGCGCGGCCTTCAGCGTGGCCCGGGTCTGCGGGTCGAGCAGGGTCGCGGCCTCGGCATGGTCATGGGTGTGGCCGTATTCGGAGAGCACATCGGTGGCGCTGCCGAACACCGGTGGGGCATCGGCATTGGCCGGCTTGCCGCCGTGATCGTGGCCATGCTCATTGTGTGCCCCGGCCTCGGCGCCATGGTCGTGCTCGTGCTCGTCGTCGTGGCTGCCTGCAGCTGGCGCATCGCTGGTGGGCAGGTCGCTGGTCGGCGGCGGCTTCGGTGCGCCTTCGCTTTCCTCACCCAGGAACTGGCCGTAGCGCAGACGCAGGATGCGCTGGTCGACACCGATCGCATCGCTGCGCTTCACGAAGTCCTCGGCGGCCAGGCTGCGTCGCTGCCGGATCAGCGCTTCGGCATCGATGATGATCTGCCGCTGGCTGCGGAAGTAGGCCGGCAGCGTCTTCTTGATGCGGCCTTCCAGTTCGGCACCGAGTGCAACCTCGGCGCTGGGCAGGCGCAGGATCACGCTGCTGCTGCGCCCGGCCTGCGGTGTTGGCGCGTGGTTGTCGCGTACTTCCAGCTGGGCGATGACATCGCTGCCTGGCTGCGCGCCCAGCGCAGCCAGGTCGAGGCTGTGCGCGAAACGCCGTGCAGTCGCTTCGCCGCTGCCGGTGAGGCCGACACTGCGGCGAACGAAGGTGATGTTCTCGCCGCTGCCCTGGGTAATGGTGATCGACAGCGTTGCCGGCGTGGCCACGGCGTAGTCATCGCTGGCTTCGAAGCGCAACGACCACTGGCGTTGCCCGGGCGTGCCCAGCACCAGGGTCGCGGCGGGCTCCAGCACGCGCACGCTGGGCGCACGATCAGCGACCACATCCAGGCGATGCAGGCGGGTCTGGGCCAGTGCAGGTTCGCTCACCACGCGGTACAGCACAGGCACGCGCGCCACATCCTGCGCCAGCCACTGCCCATCCTGCTCGCTCAGCGGCAGCCGGCGGCCGTCGTGGAACTGCAGCCATGCCTTGTCCGGCGCGCGATCGAAGCGCAACGACCACGACAGCCGGCTGTCCGCGGCGACCTTGGCATCCAGCGCGTTCTGGGTGCGCGTGGCCTGGCCGGTATAGGCCGGTGCGTCGATCCGCAGGCGGGTGGACTGAAGGTGCAGCGGGCCGGCGGCAGCCGTGCTGACAGGCGCCAATGTGCGGGCCGGCGCGGAGCCGGGGCCGGAACGTGGCCAGCCGAATGCCAGCGCAGTGATCGCCAGGCCTGCGACCCAGCTCAGGGCCAACGCCCTGCGCGGCCAGCGCGGACGCAGGTCCGGTGTCGCGCGCTCCAGCGTGGCCAGCACATGCGCGCGCTGGCGCTGCTGCAGCGGATTGAGCAAGGCGGCATCGGCGAACAGCAGGTCGGCACTGTCCTCGCTGGCACCGCTGGCATCGAGCTGGCGCTGCACCCACTGTGGGTCCAGCTGGCGGGCACGTGCCGTGGCGAGCGCTGCGCAGGCGAGCACGCTGACCGTGCCGACCACGCAGGCGATATCGAAGCCCGCCAGACGCAGCACCAGCGTCGTCGCGGCCAGCGCCCATGGCAGGCCCAGCAGCAGGGTAACGAGTGCACGTCGACGGCGTGCGCGTTGCCAGGCGTGCTGCAGGGTGTTCATGTGGCCACCCTGCGCCGGCGACTGCTGGCCATCCAGCACTCCAGCGCGAACAGCAGCACGATGGCCAGCAGCAACCACGTGGTTGGCTCACGCGCGGGGGGCGCTATGGCGGGCAGTGCGGCTCGGCGTGGTGCCTGGTCCTGTGCATCGCCGAGGCGCGGTGACGCTGGCGGTTGCAGCGCCAGCAGCAGGGCACGCGGCAACCGCGGGTCGCGCAGCGCAGCGTTGCCTGAGGCATCCCAGTCGCCGGGTAGTGACAGCAGGACGCCGTGGCCGATGCGCTGTTGCCACAGCACTGGTGAGCCGTCGGCGTTGCGCAGCAGGATGCCGGCGTCGCCAGCAGGCTTGCCGGCGCTCACTGCACGACCGCCGTCGCGCAGCCACGCCTGCCAGCTCGCCGGCAGTGCATCGCTGCGGCTCCATACGCCGATCTCGCCGCGTTCGGGCAGGGCATCGGCCGACAGAGGAGCGAGCGGCGCCTGCATGCCCCACGCGCGCTGCAGTGCGTTCACCCAGTGCTGGGCGGCGGCGGACGCATCGCTGTGCACGCGCAGACGCGGCACCGTCGCGGCACTCGGTTGCGGAGTGGCCGGTATCGGTTGCGGCCGCCACGTTACTTCGCGCGACAGCTGCAGGCGGACGCCATCCAGACCGGGCAGGGGATCGGGAACGTGCACGGTCAACGCGGTGCCCGCGGGCAGCTGTGCGTCCAGCTCGCGCAGCAGGCTGGGCAGCGATGCGCTGGACGCAGGTGGTGGGTGGTCGATAGCGGGGAAGCCGGGTGCCAGCCAGTGCCAGTTGCCCGCTTCGGCGGTGCCGCGCAGTGCGGTCGCGTCCAGTCCGGGAGCCACTACCGTCCAGGCAGTGGGGACCGGGGCAGGGCCGACCAACGCAGGTCGTGCCAGCAGCAAGGCCAATGCGGCCAGCAGCAACAGGCGCACCATCAGCAACGGCCAGTCATCGAAACGGATGCGCTGGCGCGGGCGGATCTGTGCGCGCAGCCAGCGCAGCGCGGCGAAATCCAGCGGCGTGTACGGATGGCGCCGGGCCAAATGAATCAGCAGCGGCAGCAACCCTGCAGCGAGCGCGGCCAGGCCCAACGGGAACAGCAGGGTCATGCACCGCCCCCACGGCCGAACAGCGCCTGCAGTGCCTGGTCCAGCGGCTGGTCGAGCCAGCTGGTGGCACTGGCGATGCCGCTGGCCTGCAGGCGCGACTGCAATGCGTTGCGTGCGTCAGCGAAGCGCTGCAGGTAGTCGGCGCGGATCGCCGCGCCATCGCCCAGTAGTTCCTCGCCGGTCTCCGGATCGCGGAAGCGATGGCCGGCGTCGAACGGGAAATCGCGCTCGTCGGCGGTCAGGATCTGCAGCAGTGCCACTTCACGGCGTGCGCTGGCCAGTTGCTCCAGCAGCACGATGCAGGCCGCATCGAAGCCATCACCCATCGCCAGCAGCAGGTCGCCCGGGCGCACGCGCTCCCACAGCGGGCGCAGGCGTTCGGCCGCGGGCCAGGTGCCGCGCGCCTGCAGGGCATGCAGCTGCAGATGCACGCGGTCACGCTGGCGTGCGCCGTCCGCTGCGGCCACCAGCTGCAGTCCATCGCCATTGATCGCCAGCAGGCCGAAACGGTCGCCCTGCTGCAGCGCCAGTTCCACCACGCAGGCGGCCACGCCGCGCATGTGATCCAGGCGCGTGCGCTGAGGTGCCGCGCGATCGGCCTGGCCGGCCGAGGCGGTGGCATCGAGCAACAGCCAGACCATGATCGGGCTTTCGCGTTCGGATTCGCGCACGAAGAAGCGGTCCGAACGCGCGTACAGCTTCCAGTCGATCTGGCGCAGCTCGTCGCCCGGTTCGTAGGCCCGGTACTGGGCGAACTCGAGGCCGGCACCGCGGCTGCGGCTGGCGTGCTGGCCGATGCCACTGGCGCCGCTGGCCAGGCGCGGCCGCAGCCGCAGCAGGCGCAGGCGCGCACGCAGTTCCGGAGGCAAGGTCAGCGGGGTACCGGCGTTCACGCGTGGCTCAACCCGGGAACGGCACGGCCTGCAGAAGGGCGGCGACCACGTCGTCGGCACGCTTCTGCTCGGCCTCGGCGGCGAACGACAGCAGCAGGCGATGACGCATCACCGGCGCGGCCAGTGCCTGCACATCCTCGCGGGTGGCGGCGAAGCGGCCCTGCAGCAGTGCGCGCGCCTTCGCCGCCAGCACCAGCGACTGCCCGGCGCGCGGGCCTGCGCCCCACTTCACCCACTGGTTGATCGCCGCCGGTGCGCCTTCGCCCGGACGGCTGGCGCGCACCAGGCGGGTGATCCAGGCCAGCACATCAGGGCTGACATGCACCTGGCGTACTGCCGCCTGCAGGGCGATCACCGCCTCGGCATCCATCACCTTCGGCACCGCGTCGGTGGCACCGCCGGTGGTCTGTTCCAGGATCCGCCGTTCCTCGTCTTCGCTGGGGTAATCCACCAGCACATGCAGCAGGAAGCGGTCCAGCTGCGCTTCGGGCAGCGGGTAGGTGCCGGCCTGCTCGATCGGGTTCTGCGTGGCCAGCACGAAGAACGGCGCGGGCAATGCGTAGGTGGTGCCGGCGTAGCTGACCGTGCGCTCCTGCATCGCTTCCAGCAGCGCGGCCTGGGTCTTGGGCGGGGTGCGGTTGAGTTCGTCGGCCAGCAGCAGGTGGGTGAAGATCGGGCCCTGCTGGAAGCGGAAATGGCGATGGCCGGTGCCATGGTCTTCCTCCAGCAGCTCGGTGCCGAGAATGTCGCTGGGCATCAGGTCGGGGGTGAACTGCACGCGCCGGAACTGCAGTTCCAATGCCTGGCCGAGTGAGCGCACCAGCAGGGTCTTGCCGAGCCCCGGCGCACCTTCCAGCAGGCAGTGGCCACCGGCCAGCAGGCCGATCAACAGCTGCTCGACCACCGTGTGCTGGCCCACCACCGCGCGTGCGAGCGCGGCGCGCAGTTCATCCAGGCGCGGCAGCAGGGATTCGAGGTCGGAGGAGTTCATGGGCGTGCAGGTCCTGTCAATTGTTCAACGCGTACATCACGATGTTGACGCCAAAGCGGGTGTTGTCTTCGGCCAGGAAGCGCTTGTTGCGCCAGTCGTAGTCCCACTCGCAGCCGTAGTCCTTGTTGCTGTAGAGCAGGCCCAGCCGACCCTCGACCTCGATGCCTTTCAGATAGTCGTGCACCAGGTCGTCGCCCCAGCCGTTGAGTTCGAAGCTGGTGGCGGGCGGACCGTCCGGGAAGCGGAAGAAACTGCGGTACAGCGCGTGGCTGTTGGGCAGTTTCTGCAATGCCTTCGGGCCGAACAGCCGGCCCATCTGTGCCTCGAACGAGGTGGCGAACAGGCCGTCGATGTCATGGTTGCAGTCGTCGACGAAGACGAAGCCGCCATTGCGCACGTAGCGCACGAAGTTCTGCCGTTCGGCGGCGTTGAACTCCACCAGCGTGTGCCCGGCCAGGTAGCAGAACGGCGCTTCCAGCATGCGCGGGTCGGCCAGCGCCACCACGTGTTCCTGCGGGTCCACGCGCAGCGATGTGTAGTCGATCAGCGAGGTGATCAGGTTGGATGGCATGCGCGCGTCCACGTCCCAGTCACCGGAGTCGTACTGCAGGCGGGTGAACCAGAAGTCGTAGCGCGAACTGCGCGGGCCTGCCTGTGCCCAGGCCGGCAGCGCCGCCGCCGAAGCGGCAGCGGCCAACCAGCGCAGGCAGGCCCGGCGATCCATCAGACCGCGTCGGACAGCGAGGTGAAGGTGAAATCGCGCAGCTTCATCGGCGGGATCATCATCACGTAGCTGGATTCATCACCGGCCACACGCACCGGCTTGCCCAGCTCTTCGATGTTGTTGAGCATGATCACCGGCGACTCGTTGAAGCGGAAGTTCTTCACCGGGTGCTTGATCTGGCCGTTCTCGATGTAGAAGGTGCCGTCGCGGGTCAGGCCGGTCAGCAGCACGGTCTGCGGATCGACCATGCGGATGTACCAGGTACGCGTGACCAGGATGCCCTTCTGGGTGCCGCGCACCAGCTCGGCGGTGCTCTTGTCGCCACCGCTCATCAGCAGGTTGCCCGGCGAGGCCTTGGCGGTCTTGCCCTGCTTCTGCGCCCAGAAGCGCGAGTAGTCCAGATTGGCGATCCTGCCGTTCTCGATGATGGCCATGCGCTCGCGCGGCAGCCCTTCGTTGTCCCACGGCAGCACCGGTGCATCCGGATGCCACGGGTCGGCGATCATGGTCACGCGCGGGTCGTAGACCTGCTCGCCCAGCTTGTTGCCGCCGCCCTTCTTCGACAGAAAGCTGCGGCCTTCATCGGCCGAGCGTGCACTGAAGAAGTTCATCATGAAGCTGATCAGGCCTGCCGCTGCGGCCGGCTCCAGGATGACCGTGTACTTGCCCGGTTCCAGTGCCTTGGCTTCGGCCGATTCGGTGGCCTTGCGCATGGCGATGCGGATGTCCTGGTCAGCCTTGAAGTCCGCCGCGTCCTTCAGGTTGCGGCCGACCCAGCCCGAACCGCGGCCATCTTCGGTGCGCACAGTGCAGGTGTAATCGAAGTTGGTGGTGCGCTGGTAGGCGAAGTTGCCGTTGCTGTTGGCGGTGGCCTGGAAGCCCTGGCCGTCCTCCAGGAAGCCGGCGGCGACCAGGCCGTGGCCGCGGCACGGGGCGATCGAATCGGCAGCGACTTTGGCACGGAAGGCCGGATCGATCGCGGCGGTGGATTCGCTGAAGGTCGGGCTGGCGCGGTAGCTCTGCTTGCCGATGGCCGGCATGAACTCCGGGTTCTCCGGGGCCAGGCGGGCCAGGTCTTCGGCACGGCGTACCACGCGTTCCAGCGCGGCGTCGTCGAACTCGTTGATCGAGGCGGTGCCGACGCGCTTGCCGAAGGCGACGGTGACCGCCAGCTCGGTGTTGTCGACGATGCCGCTGGTGGAGACATTGTTCAGCGCGAAACGGATGTTGCCGCTGATCGCACCGGCCAGCACGGCGGTGCACTCGTCGGCCTTGGACAGGGCGATGACCTTGTCGAGGATGGCCTTGGCCTGGGCTTCGGTGAAGATACTCATGTGTAAGGGCTCCTGACCGGTCAGCCGAGGCTGCGTGCGGTGTTGATGACGTTGATGCCGTTGAAGCGCGCGGTGGACGAGCCGTGCGAGACCGCCGAGACCTGGCCCGGCTGGCCCTTGCCGTCGAAGAACGAACCGCCCAGGCGGTAGTCGCGCTCGTCGGCCACGGCGGTACAGGCGTTCCAGAATTCCGGCGTGCGGATCTGGTAGGCCACGTCTTCCAGCATGCGGGTGATCTGGCCGTTCTTGATCTCGTAGAACAGCTGGCCGCCGAACTGCGCGTTGTAGCGCTGCTGGTCGATCGAGAACGAACCGTCACCGATGATGTAGATGCCGTTCTCCACGTCCTTGATCAGGTCCGGCACGCTCAGCGGCTTCTTGCCCGGTGCCATCGACACGTTGGCCATGCGCTGGAACTGCACGCTGGACCACGAGTCGGCATAGCAGCAGCCGTCGGACTCGGTCTTGCCGAGGATGTGCGCCTGGTCGCGGATGGTCTGGTAGTCCACCAGCTTGCCGTTGCTGATCAGGTCCCAGCGCTTGCACTTCACGCCTTCGTCGTCGTATGCCACGGCGCCGAGGCTGCCCGGCTGGGTCTTGTCGGCGAAGATGTTGACCAGCTCGCTGCCGTACTGGAAACGCTGTTCGCGCTTGTCCAGGGTGGCGAAGCTGGTGCCGGCGTAGTTGGCTTCGTAGCCGAGCACGCGGTCCAGTTCCAGCGGGTGGCCGATCGACTCGTGGATGGTCAGCCAGGTGTGCGACGGATCGAGCACCAGGTCGTACTTGCCCGGCTTCACCGACGGTGCCTTCAGCTTTTCCTGCGCCTGCCGGGCGGCGGCGATGGCGTCTTCCTTCATGTCGTAGGAAGAACTGTAGTTGACCACGCCATTGGGGCTGACCACCTTGCCCGCGGCGGCACCGTCCAGGTACTCGTAGCCCAGGCCCATCGGCGAGGACAGGCCCGAACGGGTGCGGAACTTGCCGCTGGCCTTGTCGATGGCGGTGACCGTCATCGGCGCCCAGATGCGATGCACGTCCTGGTCGATGTAGGAACCGTCGGTGGAGGCGAAGTACTTCTGCTCGTTGACCAGGAACAGCATCGAGTTGACGAAGCTGGCACCGGCGCCCATTGCGGCGGCGTTGACGTCCAGCAGCAGGCCGACCTTGTCCTTGATCGGCACCTCCATCGCATTCTTGCGGATCGGCGTGCGCCAGCTCACCTCACCCACGCCCGGCGCCTTGGCCAGCTGCACCGGCGCGGTCTGCACGCCGGCATTGGCCTTGGCGATCGCGGCCGCCTGCTGCGCCGCCTTGGCCACGTCGGCGGTGCCCAGCGCATTGGTGGCGGCAAAGCCCCACGCACCATTGACGATCACGCGGATGCCGACGCCGGTGGACTCGGTGTTCACCACGTTCTGCACCTTGTCCTCGCGGGTGATCACGAACTGCCGCAGGTAGCGGCCGATGCGCACGTCGCAGTAGGTGGCACCGGCCTGGCGGGCGGCGGCCAGCGCCGCATCGGCCAGGCGCTTCTTCAGCCCCAGGTCCAGCGTGCTCTGCAGCTGCTCGGCGGCGATCACCTTGCCGAAGAAGGAGGGCACGATCAGCCCGCCCGCGGTAAGCCCGGTCAGGGCCAGGAAGTCACGTCTTTGCAAGGCTGCTCTCCATGTCGAAGGATGGGTGGCTCAAGCGCCGAGACTGCGCGCGGTGTTGATGATGTTGATGCCGTTGAAGCGGGTGGTGGATGAACCGTGCGAGACCGCCGACACCTGGCCCGGCTGGCCCTTGCCATCGAAGAACGAACCGCCCAGGCGGAAGTCGCGTTCATCGCAGATGGCGGTGCAGGCATTCCAGAATTCCGGGGTGCGGATCTGGTAGGCCGCATCCTCGACCATGCCGGCGATCTTTCCGTCCTTGATCTGGTAGTACAGCTGGCCGCCGAACTGCGCGTTGTAACGCTGCTGATCGATCGAATACGAACCGCGGCCGTGGATGTAGATGCCGTTCTCCACGTCCTTGATCATGTCCTCGACGCTGAGCGGTTGCTTGCCCGGCGCCAGCGAGACATTGGCCATGCGCTGGAACTGCACGCTGGACCAGGAATCGGCATAGCTGCAGCCATGCGATGCATCGCGGCCGAGGATGTGGGCTTCATCGCGGGTGGCCTGGTAGTCGACCAGGATGCCGTCGCGCACCAGGTCCCAGCGCTGGGTCTTCACGCCCTCGTCGTCGTAGCCGACCGCACCGAGGCTGCCGGGCTGGGTCTTGTCGGCGAAGAAGGTGACGATGTCGCTGCCCCAGCGGAAGCCGGCATCGCGCTTGTCCAGCGTGGCGAAGCTGGTACCAGCGTAGTTGGCCTCGTAGCCGAGCACGCGGTCCAGCTCCAGCGGGTGGCCGACGTTCTCGTGGATGGTCAGGAACAGATTGGACGGGTCCAGCACCAGGTCGTACTTGCCGGGCTTCACCGATGGCGCCTTCAGTTTCTCGCGCGCGTGGCGGGCGGCCGCAATGGCGTCCTCGACCGGGTCGTAGGAATCGCGGTAGGCAGTGATGCCGCCGGGCAGCTGCACCTTGCCGCGCGCATCGCCATCGAGGAACTCATAGCCCATGCCCATTGGCGAGGACAGGCCGGCGCGGGTGCGGAATTTGCCGCTGGCCTTGTCGATGGCGGTGGCGGTGAACGGCAACCAGATGCGGTGGATGTCCTGGTCGATGAACGAGCCGTCGCTGGAGGCGAAGTACTTCTGTTCGTTGACCAGGAACAGGGTGGAATTGATGTAGTCGGCGCCCGCATCCAGCGCAGCGGCATTGAGGGCCAGCAGCAGCTGGACCTTGTCCTGGATCGGCACCGCCATCGCGTTCCTGCGGATGGGCGTCTGCCAGCGCACTTCACCGACGGACGGCGTGGGTGCCAGTTGCACTGGGCGGGTCTGGATGCTGGCGTTGGCGCGGGCGATTGCTGCGGCCTGCTCGACCGCTGCGCGCACGGCGGCCTCGGTCTGCTGATGGGTGGCAGCAAAGCCCCAGGCACCGTTGACGATCACCCGCACACCCACGCCGGACGATTCTCGGTTGGTCACATTGCCGACCTGGTGCTCGCGGGTGATCACCGACTGGTTGAGGTAGCGGCCGATGCGCACATCGCAGTAGCTGGCCTTGGCCGAGCGTGCGGTGGCCAGCGCGACCTCGGCCAAGCGCCGGCGCTGGGCGGTATCGACCGGCGCCAGCAGCTGCTCGGCGGCGATGGCACGGGAATGCGGCAGCAGCAGGCCGGCCAGGCCCAGGCCGGAAAAAGCCAGGAACTCACGTCGTTGCACAGCGTTTCTCTCTCTCGCTTGCGGTCGGCAACGCGCCGGACCGATCACGTCAACTCCTCGACTTTCGCCAGCGCGGCGCAACCGGGCAAGTGACTGCAGTCATGGTTGGGGAGGGTTTCGGCAGGGCTTGCAGCCCTGCACCTGCTCAATGCAACGGCAACGGCCAAAGCCAGAGCCAGAGCCAGAGCGGCATTCCGTGGGTGGGCGGGGCGGTGTCGGATTGCGGGGACGCCGTGAATCCGTCCATGGAGGCTTGGCAGCCGCATCCATGCGGCTGACACCCCGCAATCCGACACCGCCCCACCTCTGACAGATTCCTGCGGCTGTTGGTAGGTGTCGACCTTGGTCGACACATCTGTCAGGTATCGAAATGAATCCGGGGTCAGATCCGTTTTCCACAGGAAAACGGATCTGACCCCAAGAGCACTTCCGACAGATCGCGGAATCTGTCGAAGGCGGGGTGGGTCCGGTTGCGGGGGCGTGAGCCGCATGGATGCGGCGACCGAGCCTACAGGGACGTATTTACGGCGCCCCCCGCAACCGGGCCCACCCCGCCAACCCACGGAATGCCAGCTTTTGACGTTGCTCTGGTTCCGGCTCCTGCGGGTGCAGGGCTGCAAGCCCTGCAGACACCCCCTCGTGCACAATGGGGCCGACCCCGCCTGGACACCGTCCTGATGTCGAGCAAGCCGTATTCAGAAGCCTGCGAGCGAAACCGCGAACCCATCGCCACCGCACTCGACCCGTGGATGGGCGACCGCCATCGGGTGCTGGAGATCGGCAGCGGTACCGGCCAGCACGCAGCCTTCTTCGCCGAGCGCTGGCCGTGGCTGCGCTGGCAGCCCAGCGACCATCCGGACCATCTGCCCGGCATCGAAGCCTGGCGTGCGGAGGCCGCGCTGCTGAACCTGCTGCCGCCGGTGGCGCTGCAGGTGGAGCTGCCACCGGCAACGGGCCTGGACCTTCCAGAAAGCAGCACGTTCGACGCCGCATTCAGCGCCAACACGCTGCACATCATGGGCTGGGAGTACGTGCAGGTGCTGTTCGGCGCGCTGCCGCCGCTGTTGCGTCACGGTGCGTTGCTGGCGGTGTATGGCCCCTTCAACTACGGCGGTCGCTATACCAGCGACAGCAACGCGCAGTTCGATGCCTGGCTGAAGGCGCGCGACCCGCGCAGCGGTATCCGCGATAGCGAAGCGGTGCAGGCGCTGGCGGCGGACAACGGGTTTACCCGGTTGGGTGACGTGGCGATGCCGGCCAATAACCGGCTATTGCTGTGGCGGTTGGGGTGAACCACCGGCAGTGCCGGCCGTTGGCCGGCAACCGATTGCCAGGAAGATGCCGGCCAGCGGCCGGCACCACCTTCAAGCCACCTGCACGATATGCAGCGCCTTCGGATTGCGCCACTGCGCCAGCAGGGCCGCTTCGCGCGCCTTGGCCTGCGCGAAATGCGCTTCCTTGACATGGCCGAAGCCGCGGATGTGCTCGGGAACGCTGGCGATCTCCACCGCCAGCGACAGACGGTCGTCCTCCAGCCCGTCCAGCAGCACCTGCACCGTCGCCTCGTAATCAGCAATCAGCTTGCGTTCCATGCGGCGCTCCTCGGTGCGTCCGAACACATCGAAGCGGCCGCCACGCAGGAACTTCAGCTTCGCCAACAGACCGAAGGCCTTGAACATCCACGGGCCGTATTCCTTCTTCAGCAGCCGGCCCTGCTCGTCCTTCTTCGCGAACAGCGGCGGTGCCAGATGGAAGCGCAGCTGGTAGTCGCCCTCGAATTGCTGCTGCAGGCGACGCTGGAAGTCGCCGCTGGTGTACAGGCGCGCCACTTCGTACTCGTCCTTGTAGGCCATCAGCTTGAACAGGTAGCGCGCCACGGTCTCGGTCAGCGCAGTGGAACCGCCGATGCGGTCGGCTTCGGTGGCGCGTACGCGCGCTACCAGGTCACGGTAGCGCTTGGCGTAGGCGGCATCCTGGTACTCGACCAGGAACGCGGCGCGGCGCTCGATCATTTCATCCAGCGAGCGCGACAGGCGTGCGTCGTCCAGCGGCAGGAACGCCACGTCGCCACCGTGCGAGGGCAGGCCACGCAGTTCGCGTTCGTCGCCGGTGTTGCGCGGTGCCGCAGTGGCACCCCATTCATTGCCCTCCCACTCGCCTGGCGGCAGCGGATGCAGCGGGCCCGGGGTGGATTCGGTATCGGTATGGCGGTTGCGTACCAGGCCGACCGCCTGCTGCACGGCCTGCGGATCGACCACGGCCAGGCGGCCCCAGGCGAACGCCTGCTGGTTCATCGCCACGGCGGCGCCGTTGAGTTCGATGGCGCGCATCAGTGACTCGAACGACAACGGTACCAGGCCCTGCTGCCAGGCGTAGCCGAGGATGAACAGGTTGGCGGCAATGGCATCGCCCAGCAGCGCGGTGGCCAGCTGGGTGGCATCGAGCAGCAACGGCTCCTGGCCGCCCAGTGCCACGCGCACGCCGGCGATGATGTCGGCGGCGGGGAACTGCATGTCCGGGCGGGTGGTGAAGGTGCCTGGCATCGCTTCGTAAGTGTTCAGCACCACCTGCGAACGGCCGGCACGGACCTTCGACAGCGCCCAGTAATCGTTGACCACCACCATGTCGCAGCCCAGCACCAGGTCGGCCTCGCCAGCGGCGATACGCACGGCATGGATGTCTTCAGGGCGACGGGCAATGCGGATATGCGTGGTCACCGCGCCGCCCTTCTGCGCCAGGCCGGTCTGGTCGAGCACGGTCGCGCCCTTGCCCTCCAGGTGGCCGGCCATGCCCAGCAGCGCACCGATGGTCACCACGCCGGTACCGCCGACGCCGGTGATCAGGATGTTCCAGGGCTGTTCCAGGCTGTCGCGGAGGGTCGGCGCCGGCAGGTTGTCCAGCAGCGTGGACGCATCGCGCTTGCTGCCCTTGCGCGGCTGGCCACCGTGCACGGTGACGAAGCTGGGGCAGAAGCCGTTCACGCAGGAATAGTCCTTGTTGCAGTTGGACTGGTCGATCTCGCGCTTGCGTCCGAACTCGGTTTCCTTCGGCAGCACCGACACGCAGAAGCTCTTCTTGCCGCAGTCGCCGCAGCCTTCGCAGACCAGCGAGTTGATCATCACCCGCTTCTGCGGGTCTTCCAGCTTGCCGCGCTTGCGGCGGCGACGCTTCTCGGTCGCGCAGGTCTGTTCGTAGATCAGGATCGAAACACCCTTCACTTCGCGCAGGCGCTTCTGCACTTCGTCCAGTTCGCTGCGGTCATGGAACTCGACGTCGCTGGGGAAGTGCTCGCGCTGGCCGGTCCACTTGCCGATGTTGTCCGACAGCACCACGATGGTGTGGATGCCTTCGGCGCGCATCTGCTTTGCAATGTCCGGCACGCTCAGTGGGCCGTCCACCGGCTGGCCGCCGGTCATCGCCACCGCATCGTTGTAGAGGATCTTGTAGGTGATGTTGACGCCGGCGGCGACCGCCTGGCGGATCGCCAGCGAGCCGCTGTGGAAGTAGGTGCCGTCGCCGAGGTTCTGGAACACGTGCGGGGTATCGGTGAACGGCGCCTGCCCGGCCCAGGTCACGCCTTCGCCGCCCATGTGGGTGAAGGTGTCGGTGCTGCGGTCCATCCAGGTCACCATGTAATGGCAACCGATGCCGGCCAGCGCACGCGAGCCTTCCGGCACGTTGGTGGAGGTGTTGTGCGGGCAGCCCGAGCAGTAATGCGGTACGCGCGGGAAACTGGCGCGCGGCAACGCAAGCTCGGCTTCCTTCTCCTGCATCCACTGCAGCCGCTGCTCGATCGATGCGTTGTTGAAGAACTTCTGGATGCGGCGGCCGATCACGCCGGCGATGGTGGCCGGGGTCAGCTCGCCGGTGGACGGCAGGATCCATTCGCCAGTCTCGTCATACTTGCCGACGATGGACGGGCGCTGGCCCCAGCTGGCCGGCCAGTTGAAGAACTGTTCCTTCATCTGGCGCTCGATGAAGGCACGCTTTTCCTCCACCACGATGATGTCTTCCAGGCCCTGCGCGAAGCGCGCGATGCCCTGCGGCTCCAGCGGCCAGGTCATGCCGACCTTGTACACGCGGATGCCGATGTCGGCGCAGGCGGCTTCGTCCAGGCCCAGGTATTCCAGCGCCTGCAGCACGTCCAGGTAGCTCTTGCCGGTGGTGACGATGCCCAGCCGCGCGCGCGGCGCGTCCATCACCACCTTGTCGATGCCGTTGGCGCGGGCGAACGCCTGTGCGGCCTTCACCGCATAGCGGTGCAGGCGCATTTCCTGGTCCAGCGGCGGGTCCGGCCAGCGGATGTTGAGCCCGCCGGTCGGCATCTCGAAGTCTTCCGGCAGCACGATGCGGCGCGCCATCGGGTCGACCTCGACCGAGGCCGACGATTCGACCGTCTCGGCGATCGTCTTGAAGCCGACCCAGCGCCCGGTATAGCGGCTCATCGCCCAGCCCAGCAGGCCCATGTCGAGGATGTCCTGCACACCGGCCGGATTCAGTACCGGCATCATCGCGCTGACGAACTCGTCCTCGCTGCCATGCGGCAGGGTTGAACTGCGGCAGGCATGGTCATCGGCGGCCAGTGCCAGCACGCCGCCGTAGCGCGAGGTGCCGGCGGCATTGGCGTGCTTGAACACGTCGCCGCAGCGGTCCACGCCCGGGCCCTTGCCGTACCACATGCCGAACACGCCCTGCACGTTGGCGCCGGGGAACAGGTTGGTCTGCTGGGTGCCCCACACCATGGTGGCGCCCAGGTCCTCGTTCAGGCCGGGGGTGAACTTCACCTTGGCCGCGTCGAGGTGTTTGCGTGCGCGCCACAGCTCCAGGTCGAAGCCGCCCAGCGGGCTGCCGCGGTAGCCGCTGACGAAGCCGGCGCTGTCGATGCCTTCGTGCGCGTCGCGCAGCCGCTGCATCAGCGGCAGCTTCACCAGCGCCTGCACGCCACTCAGGTAGATCCGCCCCTCGTTGCGGGTGTACTTGTGGTCGAGCGTGTAGTCACGGTCGATCAGGTCGGTGGAGGAGGGCGACGTGAGTTGCGCGGTACTGGTCATGGCTGGCCCGGTCAGGATCGGCTGGCACCGGCCGCATGCAGGCACGCGGCGGGAAAGGCGCGAATTGTAGCAGCGAGGCCCGGCCGCCCCGGCACTCGCGCCGGCGGCCATGCTGGGGTTAGGATCGGGGAGAGAGAGGGGGCTGCGGTTGCGGCCTGGGGAGAAGGGATGTCAGTTGCAGGAAAGATCCTGGGCAGCATGTTGCTGGTCTCGGGAACGGCCCCGGTGTGGGCCGCGCCGGCGGTGCCGGCACCACAGGAGTTCTACTTCGACAGCGATGCGGCCGCCGTGCCCATGATCGTGGTCCAGTCCGACGGGGATGAGCTGGTGGCGCAGCTGCTCAAGCAGCGCGAGCGCGGCCGGCGGACCGTGGAGGCCACCGTGCAGCTGGCGTCGGTGGCCATTGCCCAGGGCCGTACCGAACTGGGTGAACAGCTGTATCGCGAAGCGCTGAAGGATGCGCCGGTGCAGGGCAGCCTGGGCCGTGGCGTGCGCTGGAACTACGGCTGGGACCTGCTGCGTCAGGGCCAGCCCGAAGCCGCCCTGGAGCAATGGCAGGCCGCTGCCGGTGGTTCGCTGAGCAAGCCGGGCTGGTTGCCACCGACCTATGCGCTGGCGCTGTGGCGGGCCGGGCGGAAGCAGGAGGCGGTGCAGTGGTATGCCGCCGCAGTGCGTACCGAGCCGACGCAATGGAGCGACAGCAGCCGCTATGCGCAGTTGTTGCCGTTGTGGCGAGACGACGAGCGTGCCTCGCTGGCGGAAGTGCAGCAGGCGTGGGCGGCCGCGCCGCCGGCCTGGCCCTGAGGGTAGGGGGCGGCCGGGTTGCACCCGGCACCCGCAGAGGCAACAGCGGGCTTCCTTAGGATGGCGGGGTACTGTGGATTTGCGGGGCCGCCGTAAACCCCCAGTCCGGCCAAGCGCGGCTTTTGATGTTCACAGCCAACCAGCCGCCACGAGGGGCTGCGCCGTTCGCTGGAAACCCCTCAGTCGTCTGCAGAAACCGTCCGCCCCGACGCCCATGCCCGCAGTGCCTCTACCTGCTCGGCCATCAGCACCGACAGCGGCCGCGTCGCACGGATCTCGTTCATCAGCAGCTCGGTATCCAACGGCCGGCCTTCGGCGTGCGCTGCATACAGCCCGGCCACGATCGCCTGCTCGATCTCCGCGCCGGAGAAACCATTCGCCGCGGCCGCCAACGCCGGCAGCGCAAAGTCGTCACCATTGAGCTGGCGTCGCCCCAGATGCAGCCGCAGCAGTTCCACGCGCACTTCGGGGGTGGGCAGGTCGACGAAGAAGATCTCGTCGAAACGCCCCTTGCGCAGCAGCTCGGCCGGCAGTTCGTGCACCTGGTTGGCGGTGGCGACGATGAAGACCGGCGCCTTGCGTTCGGCCATCCAGGTCAGCAGGTAGCCGAGCACGCGGCGCGATACGCCACCGTCCTCGCCACCACTGGCCAGGCCCTTCTCGATCTCGTCCATCCACAGCACGCAGGGCGCCAGCTGCTCGGCCGAGGCCAGCGCCTGGCGCAGGTTGGCCTCGGTTTCGCCGTGGTACTTGTTGTACAGCGCACCCACGTCCAGGCGCAGCAGCGGTACACCGAAGCCGGCGGCGGTGGCCTTGGCCAGCATTGATTTGCCGCAGCCCTGCACGCCCAGCAGCAACATGCCGCGCGGCGGGTCCAGGCCGGCCGGTGCCGAGCCGGCGATGAAGGCCACCCGGCGCTGGCTGATCCAGCGCTTGAGCCGGTTGGCGCCGGCCACGTCGCCGAAGCGTGCGCTGTCGTGCTCGAAGAACAGGTGGCCGCTGCGGTTGAGCAGCTCGAACTTCAGCCGTGCCAGCTGCGGCAGGTCGTCGTCGCGCAGCGCGCCATCGGCGTAGATCAGCTGGCGGGCGATGCGGCGGGCATCGACCAGGCTCAGGCCCTGCAGGTTCTTCAGGATCTTCTTCACCGCCTCGCTGTCGACCTCGACACGGCGGCCGCCGTGTTCGCGCGCATAGGCGTCGGCCTCCTCGCGCAGCATCTTCAGCAGGGCGTTGGCATCGGGCAGGCGCGGGTTGAAGCGCACCGCCAGTGCTTCCAGCTCGGCCGGCAGCTCGACCTTGGCGCCGATCAGCACCAGCACGTGCGGTTCGCTGTGGCGGCGCTGGATCAGGTCGCGCAGTGCGCGCTGGTGGCTGGCATAGCCCAGGTAGGGGTGGAAATCGAGCAGCAGGTAGACACCGCGCTGATCAGCCTGGCGGATCATCTGCAGCGCGGCGCTGGCATCGGGCGGGCCGACCGGCGGATCCTCGCGGTCCAGGTCGATGCGGCGCAGGCCCTCGGTGATGGACCAGCGGTGCAGGGCCCGCCACACGTGCATCAGCGTCTGCCGGAACAGTTCGACGATGCGCCCCTCATCCTGGGTCTCGATCACGATCAGGGGGGTATTGGCGCGGATCAGTGCGCTCAGGTCCTGCAGTTCGCTCATGCCGGTTCGATCCTTCGGGGGCGCCACGATAGCAAAGGCGATGGCCACGGGTTCAGCACGGCGCTACCTCCCGTCACCACCGCCGGTGTACGCTCGGGGCACGTACCCGGAAGCGAGGCTGGCATGAAGACGATCCTGGTGGCCGGTTCCAAGGGCGGGGTGGGCAAGACCACCGTCGCCACCCACCTGGCCGCGTACGCGGCATTGCAGGGCAAGGCCACGGTGATCGCCGATGCCGACCCGCAGGGCTCCAGCACCCGCTGGGCACAACGGCGTGCCGGGCTGGAAAGCGCGGTGCTCCCCATCGATGTGTATCGGAAGAAGCAGTGGGCGCAGAAGCTGCCCGACGGTACCGATACCGTCATCATCGATGCACCCGCCGGTGCGCTGGCCGACGATATCCCCCATTTCCTGGACGCGGCCGACGCCGTGGTGGTGCCGGTGCTGCCCTCGGCGCTGGATATCGAAGCCATCGTCGGCTTCCTCAACAGCCTGGCCCAGAACCCGCGCGTGCACAGCCGCAAGCTGCCGGTAGGGCTGGTCCTCAACCGCACCAAACCCTGGACCCAGACCTCGCAGCAGGCATTGCAGATGCTGGCCGAATGGCCGTACCCGGTGGTCGCGCAGCTGCGTGACAGCCAGAGCTACGTGGTCATGACCGGCCTGGGCCGCAGCCTGTTCGACTATCGCTCCGCCCAGGTGCGCGAACACCAGGCCGACTGGGAACCGCTGCTGTCCTGGCTCAAGCTTTGATGCCTGCCTCACTTCTCCTGCTGCATCCTCTTCTCCATGGAAACCCGCGATGCGTGAACTGATCCTGCTGCGCCATGCCCATGCCGAACCCGCCGTTTCCGGCCAGGCCGACCTCGACCGGCCGCTGTCGCCGGTAGGGCTGGCCGAAGCTGAAGCCGCCGGCAAGTGGTTGAAGGAAAACAAGCTGCTGCCGGACTGCGTGCTGTGCTCGCCGTCGCGACGTACCCGTGAGACCCTGGAAGCGGTGATGACGGCCATCGGCTATGTCGAGAAGCGCCTGGAAGACCGGATCTACGAAGCCACCCCGGGCACCCTGGCGGCGCTGGTTGACGAGCGTCGCGACCTGGACCGGGTGCTGATCGTGGGCCACAACCCGGGCCTGGAGCAGCTGGTGGCCCTGATGACCGACGGCACCAGCAGCGACTACCGCGGCATGCCGCCGGGCGGCGTGGCCGTCCTCGGCTTCCCGCGCGAGGTCTCGATCGAGCCGGGCGTGGCCAGCCTGAACGCGTTCTGGTGGCCGTGATCCGATGAGCCAGGCGCGGCGCAGCCGCTTCCTGCTGCCCGCGTTGCTGGCGCTTGGCCCGGCCTGGGCCGCTGTACCCCCACCAACCCCGTTGCCGCCGGTGTCCGCCGAAGCACCGCGGGTACTGCGCCTGGATACCCAGCGCTCGCGGATCGGTTTCGAGGTGCGGACCCGTTTCGGCCAGCGCATCGAAGGCGTATTCCCGCACTTCGAGGGGCGCATCGAGATCCTGTCCGACGGGCGCCACCAGGTGCACCTGAAGATGTTCACCCGTTCGGTGGAGATCCCTGGCAAGGCGCGCTACACCGGCTGGATGCGCGGCGAAGAGTTCTTCGATGCAGGGCGCCATCCGGTGGTCGAGTTCGACTCGCTGCCGTACTGGCCGGAGACGGTGGAACAGGGCGGCGACATCAACGGCCGGCTGACCCTGCGCGGCGTCAGCCACCCCGAGTCGCTGCGGGTCGAGAAGGCGGAGTGCGCCCGACCCGGCTATGATTGCGATGTCGTCAGCCGCGGTACCGTGCAGCGAGGCCGGTATGGAATGGACAGCTGGCAGTTAGCCCTGAGTGACCGAGTGACCTTCGTATTACGTGCGCGCCTGAGCGAGGCGCCGAAACCGTGAACCTCCTGCTGCGTTTACTGGCGCTGGCAACGGTGTTGCTGGGCAGCGGCTGCGCGTCGCTGTCGCATGCCGAGCGCGACCGTGCCGAGGCGATCGCCGTGCAGGCGCGCTCGACCGTGGTCGGCTGCCAGCGCGCCGACCGCTGCGCGCAGGACTCACCGCTGCGAGCGCTGGCCGGCCGGGCGTTCACCGAATCCACCCCCGAACAGCCGCGCCACTACGCCACCCTGCTCGACGAGGGCGAAGGTGCGCTGGTGGCGCGCCTGAACCTGCTGCGCAGCGCTACCCGCAGCATCGACCTGCAGACCTACATCTTCGACAAGGACGACAGCGCCCGGCTGGTCATCGACGAGCTGCTGGCTGCATCGCGGCGCGGGGTGAAGGTGCGCGTGCTGATCGACCAGCTCTCGGCGATCTCCGACCTGCAGATCCTCGGCGCGCTGTCCGGCGCGCACCAGAACTTCCAGCTGCGGGTCTACAACCCGACCTTCGGCAAGGCCCGGCTGAACTACTTCGACTATGCCGGCAGCGTGCTGTGCTGCTTCCGCCGCTTCAACCAGCGCATGCACAACAAGCTGCTGGTGATCGACGATGCGATCGGCGTGGTCGGTGGCCGCAACTACCAGGACGACTATTACGACTGGGACCGCGAGTACAACTTCCGCGACCGCGACGTGCTGATCGCCGGCCCGGAAGCGCGGGCGATGGCCGCCAACTTCGATGCCTTCTGGCATGCCAGGCGCAGCGTGCCGGCCGAGCGCCTGAACGATGTCGGCCGCACCCTGCTGCGCGAGGGCGTGCCGACCCTGCCGCCGGCCAGCTTCCGCCGCCCCGAGCGGGTGCAGCGGGTCAGTGCCGAAGCCAATGACATGGACTTCGTCAGCCGTTCCTTCGTCGATACCGCCTTGCCGGTGGCCTCGGTGCGCTATGTCGCCGACCTGCCACGCAAGCACCGGCGCGAGAAGGCCGATGCGCCGCTGGCGGGCCAGCACGTGACCGAGCCGCAGCTGGATGCGCTGATCGCCGGCGCGCAGGAGGAAGTGATCCTGCAGACGCCGTACCTGGTGTTGTCCAAGCCGGCGCAGAAGCTGTTCCGCGAGCTGCGCAAGCGCCCGCAGCCGCCGCGGGTGGTGGTGTCCAGCAACAGCCTGGCGGCCACCGACAACCCGATCGTGTATGCGCTGTCGTACAAGTACAAGCGGCGCAACATGCGCGAACTGGGCTTCAACATCTTCGAGTACAAGCCGTTCCCGCTGGATGCACCGGTCGACTACCGCAACCTGCTGCCTGATCCGATCGCCGCGCCCGGGGGTGACGACGACGGCGGGCGCAATCCGCTGATCGGCGGCAGCGCCGCGGGCAGCAATGCCGGCGACAGCCGCGATCGCGATGAGCATCCGGCACCCACCGGCAAGCAGCTGGCGGTGAACCCGCGCACTGGCAGTGCCTACCAGAACGCGCGCGAGCGCCGCCGCGCGGCCGGCAGCGAGGTCGAGACCCGCCTGCTGCGCACCGAGACCCGGCCCTCCTTCCTGGGCAGCAAGGCGGTCAACAAGCCGTTGCCGGTCACCCGCAAGGGCGCGCGCATGGGCCTGCATGCCAAGTCGCTGGTGGTCGACCGCCGCATCGGCGTGGTCGGCACCCACAACTTCGATCCGCGCAGCGAGAACTACAACACCGAGGGTGCGGTGATCATCGATGACCCGGCCTTCGCCGAGCAGCTGGCCGAGAGCATCCTGCGCGATATCCACCCGCAGAACTCGTGGACGGTGGCGCCGCGGGCCAAGCCGCCGGTGCTGTCGGGGCTGAACTACAGCGTCGGCAAGGCCTCCGAAGCGCTGCCCATCCTCGATTTCTGGCCGTGGCGCTACGCCACCGACTACGAGTTCAAGCCCGGCCCGGACTGCCCGCGGCCGCTGCCTCGGCAGGACCCAGACTTCCACCGCTGCTATGTCGCCGTGGGCGATTTCCCCGAGGTCAATGTCGGCCCGAAATGGCTGCTGGTCCGCATGCTCACTGCATTCGGCGCCGGCCTCGTTCCCATCCTCTGAAGGTGCCCGCATGAGCCTGGTGTTCCGCGAAGCCGTTTCCCTCGAGAAGCTCAACACGCTCAGCCGCAACACCGCGATCGAGTCGCTGGGCATCGTCTTCAGCGCGGCCGGCGACGATTGGCTGCAGGCCACCATGCCGGTGGACGAGCGCACCCGCCAGCCCTACGGCATCCTGCATGGCGGCGCGTCGGTGGTGCTGGCCGAGACCCTGGGCAGCAGCGCCGGCAACCTGTGCGTGGATACGGCCAAACAGATCTGCGTAGGGCTGGAGATCAACGCCAACCATGTACGCGCCGTTCGCTCGGGCACCGTGACCGGCACCGCACGTGCACTGCACGTCGGCCGCAGCACCCAGCTGTGGGAGATCCGCATCGAGGACGAGCAGGGCCGCCTGGTGTGCATCTCGCGGCTGACCCTGGCGGTGGTGGCGGCCGGCCACGGCTGAGCCCCGGACGGCCGGTGACGGCAGCGGAACCCAGCGTTCCCCGCCGATTGCCCCGGTCGATGGGTGTTATGGCCTAAATCGGCTGGCAGCGATGACGGCCCTCCGGTATCGTGCGCGGATGACTTCCCCCACTCCGGCCCCCCGCGGCGGCGTGGCGCGTGTGTGCCGTTACCTGTACCGCGTACCGCTGCTGTTGGTCCACATCGTTGTGTTCCTGCCGCTCATCCTGATCGGCATGCTTCGGCCGTGGGGCGAACTGCGCGTGGGCGAGGCGACCCTGGGGGCCAAAGTGGTCAACTGGTGGCAGGGCGGGCTGATGTGGATCTTCGGCTTCCGCCTGGTGCAGATCGGTACGCCGTTGCCCGGCGCCGTGCTGTTCGTCGCCAACCACGTCAGCTGGGTCGACATCTGCATCCTGCACAGCCAGCGCATGATGGGCTTCGTCGCCAAGCGCGAGATCGCCAGCTGGCCGTTGGTCGGTTGGCTGGCCGCGCGTGGCCAGACCATCTTCCACCAGCGCGGCAACACCGAATCGCTCGGTGGCGTGATGCAGGTGATGGCCGATCGCCTGCGCGAAGGCAAGGCGGTGGGCGTGTTCCCGGAAGGGCGCACCCGCGGCGGCCACGAAGTAGGCCCGTTCCATGCCCGCATCTTCCAGGCCGCGGTTGAAACCGGCGTGCCGGTGCAGCCGGTGGCACTGGTGTACGGGCTCAAGGGCGATGCGCAGACCATTGTCGCGTTCGGCCCCGGTGAGAGTTTCTTCGCCAATTTCCTGCGCCTGCTCGGTGAGCCGGCGCGGCGTGCAGAAGTGCACTTCCTGGCACCGATCGGTGCGCAGGACCTGGAAGGCCGTCGGCGCATCGCGGAGACGTCGCGCGCGCGCATCGTGGCGGCCATGAGCTCCGAGTGAGGGTGCGGTGGCCCTGATCCCGCCACCCGTCCTGGACGCCGGCACGCCGACGCTGCACGCGGCTGACTACCAGCCCCCGCGCTGGCTGCGCAATCCGCATCTGCAGTCGATGCTCAGCTCCAGCCGCATGCGCCTGCAGCGCGGCCTGCTGCTGCTGGCCGCGACCGGTGCGATCAGCGAAGAACTGATCCTCGACGGCGGTGATGGCGTGCGCCTGCAGGGCTGGCACAGCCACATCGAAGGCCGCGAACCCAAGGGCATGGCCCTGCTGCTGCACGGCTGGGAAGGCAGCGCCGAATCCAGCTACATGCGCATGGCGGCCGCGCGCATGCTCGAACAGGGCTTCGACGTGGTGCGGCTGAATTTCCGCGACCACGGCAATACCCATCATCTCAACCCCGGCATCTTCCACTCCAACCTGATCGACGAAGTGGTGCATGCCGCGGGCGATATCGCCCAGCGCTGGCCGCAGTTGCCGCTGGTGGCCGCCGGTTACTCGCTGGGCGGCAATTTCGTGCTGCGCCTGGCCCAGCGCGCGCCAGCGGCCGGCGTGCCGCTGCTGCGCGTGGCCTCGGTATGCCCGGTGCTGGACCCGGCGCTGACCATGGAGAGCATCGAGAACGGCCCGGCAATGTACGACTGGTACTTCCGCCGCAAGTGGGCCGGTTCGCTGCGGCGCAAGCGCGACCTGTTCCCCGAACTGAGCGACTGCGACGACCGCGTCCTGAAACTGGACATCCGCGCGCTGACTGCCTGGCTGGTCGAGCGCCACACCAGTTTCGGTTCGTTGCAGGCCTATTTCGATGGCTACTCGATTGCCGGCGATCGGCTGTCCACGTTGCAGGTGCCGGCCGACATCCTGATGGCGCAGGACGACCCGGTGATCCCCTACGCGACCTTCAGCGACTGGCAGCTGCCGCACCAGGCGCATCTGGAAACCGCCAGCTGGGGCGGACACTGTGGCTTCCTGGAAAACTGGCGCGGTGACGGCTTCTCCGAGCGCTGGGTGGCGCAGCGCCTGCAGCGCGTGCTGCAAGGCTGAACCGGCACGGGCGCGCAGGCCGCTACAATGCGGGTTTGCCCTTGAACCGGACCGCCATGCAAGACCAGATCATCCAAGCGTTGCGCCAGAACGAGGCCGACCAGGCCGTGCAGCTGGCCCAGGCGTGGACCCGTGATGAACCCGGCCAGGCCGAGGCCCACCGCTGGCTGGCGCTTGCGCTGCAGCAGCAGGGCAAGGCCGAGGACGCGATGGAGGCCCTGCAGCAGGCGCTGCAGCTGGCCCCGGACAACGCCCAGCTGCACCTGCAGCACGCTGGCCTGCTGCTGGCCCTGCGCCAGTTCGACGGCGCCGGCGAAGCACTGACGCGCACCACCGGGCTGGACCCGAACGCGTTCGCCGCGTACCTGATGCAGGCCCACCTGGCGATCGGTCGCAACGATTTCGATGAAGCGCAGCGCCTGTCCACGCTGGCCTCGCGTGTCGAACCGGACCACCCGGAGCTGCTGACCATCGATGGCATGATCGCGCTGCGCCGCGATGATGCCGATCGCGCGCTGACGCTGCTGTCGGCCGCCAACCAGGCCCTGCCCAACGACATCCGCGTGCTTTACGCACTGGGCTTCGCCTACCTGGGCAAGAACATGCTGGCCTTCGCCGAGCAGGCGTTCCGCCGCGTGCTGGAACTGAACCCGACCATCGCCTCGTTGCATGGCCTGGTGGTGCAGCTGGCCATGCGCCAGGGCAACCTGGAAGCTGCGGCAGAGGCGATGCAGATCGCGCTGCAGCAGGAAGGCCTGGATACGCCTTCGATGCGCCGCCTGGCCGGCGAACTGGCACTGCGCAGCGGCCAGCCGCTGCAGGCGCTGGAGCACCTGCTGCCGTTGCTGGAATCGCTGCCTGATGACCGCGACGTGCTGCAGCTGCTGCTGATGTCCTGGCAGCGCCTGGGTCGCGAAGACGAGGCCCGCGCACGCCTGGATGCCGCCCTGGAGCAGCACCCGCAGCTGCACGACCTGTGGCTGGCACGCCTGGCGGTGGAGGAGGTCGGCAGTGCCACCGCCGCCGCCACGGTCGAGCGCTGGATGGACGCGATGCCGGGCCACCTGCCGGCGCTGGAAGCGCGCCTGCGGCTGCACGACATGGTGGGCGAACACGCGCAGGCCGAAGCGATCGCCGAGCGTATCGTCAGCCTTGAACCGGGCCGCGTCAGTGGCGAAACCCGCCTGGTCGAAGGCCTGCTGCAGCGCGATCCGGCCGCTGCCGTCGCCCGCGTGCAGGCGCTGATCGGCATGGCGCCGGAAGGCCACCGTGCCGACCTGCGCACCTGGCTGGGCGAGATCCAGGATCGCGCCGGGCAGCACGAAGACGCGCTGCAGACCTGGCTGGCCCTGCAGGCCGACCAGGCCCCACAGCGCCTGCCGCTGCCGCCGCAGGCCAAGGCACCGCCGAGCTGGCCGGACAAGGGCGAGATCGACGGTGATGCCACTTCCGCGCCGATCTTCCTGTGGGGTGCGCCCGGGTCGGGCGTGGAGCGCGTGGCGACCGGCCTGGCTGCGGCCAGCCCGGTGCTGCGCAGCGACCGCTATACCTCCAACGCACCCGACGACGCGTTCCAGAACTACCACACGCTGCAGGACCTCGCTTCGGGCGTGTTGACGCCGGAGCGGCTGGTGCAGCGCTGGCGCGAACAGCTGCCGTCGCGCGGCGTGCAGGACGACGCGATCATCGACTGGCTGCTGTGGTGGGACAACGCGCTGCTGTGGGCGCTGCGCCCGCAGTTGCCGCAGGGCCGCCTGCTGGTGGTGCTGCGCGATCCGCGCGACATGCTGCTGGACTGGGTGGCCTACGGTGCCGCCGCACCGCTGGCGATGACCTCGCTGGCCGAAGCCAGCGAATGGCTGGCGCGCGCGTTGGCCCAGGTCGCCGCCCTGCACGAGGACGATCTGTACCCGCAGGTGCTGCTGCGCATCGACCAGATCGGCAACGATCCGCAGGCGATGGCCGAACTGCTGGGCCGACTGTTCGAGCGGCCGATGCCGCCGGCCGCGCAGCTGGGCGCGCCGCGCTTCCCGCCGGGCCACTGGCGCAACTACCGCGACGTGATGAGCGCCGCCTTCGCCAAGCTCACCCCGATCGCGGTGCGCCTGGGTTACCCGGAAGAGTGAGGACACGCCGATGCAACTGAGCAGCCACAGCCTGACCAACGGTGCACCGATCGACCGCGAATTCGCCGCAGGCGATGCCGCGGGCTTCGCACCGGACCGCAATCCGCACCTGGCCTGGAGCGATGTGCCGGAGGGCACCCGTTCGTTCCTGCTGGTATGCGTCGATCCGGACGTGCCGACCGTGCCGGAGACGGTCGGCCGCACCGACATGAGCGTGCCACGCGACCAGCCGCGCTGTGATTTCGTGCACTGGGTGATGGTCGATATTCCGGCTTCGGTGCGCGAGATTGCCGCAGGCAGCTGCAGCGACGGCTTCGTGGTGAAGGGCAAGACCACGCCGGCCGGGCCGGCCGGCAGCCGCCAGGGCCTGAACGACTTCACCGGCTGGTTCGCCGGCAACCCGGACATGGCCGGTGACTACCTGGGCTACGACGGCCCCTATCCGCCGTTCAATGACGAGCGCGTGCACCGCTACTTCTTCCGCGTGTTCGCGCTGGACGTGGCATCGCTGCAGCTGCCGGCACGCTTCAGCGCCGCCGACGCGTACCGGGCCATGCACGGCCACGTGCTGGCCGAAGCGGCACTGCACGGTACCTACACCTTGAACCCCGCATTGGCCTGAGCGGGCAATGTGCTTCTGTAGAGCCGAGCCCATGCTCGGCTGCTTTTCCCGATAGACAGCAGCCGAGCATGGGCTCGGCTCTACAACGCACAATGAAGAAGGGCGGCCTTTCGGCCGCCCTTCTGTCGTTTTACTTCTTCTCGATGGCCGACTCGACCACCATGTCCAGCACATACGCCTGCGACGGCGCATCGGCCGGCGGGTTCTTCACTTCGTAGCGCTTCACGCGCACCACGTTGCGCACGCCGTCTTCGTGGGTGTAGCCCTCGATGTTGCCGTAGAAGTTCTCGAACTTGCCCGGCTCACCCTGCTTCAGGCCCTTGTCGTCGAACTTCACTTCGCGCACCTGCAGGCACTGGTAGTCCGGAATCAGCGGGTGCGAGCACTTCTCGGTCTTCGCGGCCACTTCCAGGAACACGGTTTCGCCGGCGCCGCCGTAGCGGGTTTCAGCGGTCGGTTCCGGGTTGAACACCAGCACGTCGCCCTTGGCGTTGGTCAGGGTCAGCTTGCCATCGGCATCCTGCTCGGCCTTCAGTTCGCCCTGCAGGCGGCTCGACACGGCTTCGTCCAGCGCCATCAGCGCCTTGTCGGTGCAGGCCATCATGGTCGAGGCCATCGCACTGACCGTCAGCTTGCCGTCGGCCAGGGTGTAGCCGCCGCCCATGCGGTTGCAGGTGTTGCTGACCGACAGGCGGCCCTCAGCGAAGTCCAGGGTGACCGGCTTGTCTTCGCGGGCGAACAGCGCGTCGATGCGCTTGCCGTCGGCGCCGGTGGCCTGCTGCAGCAGCCAGTGCTGGCTCTGCAGGCGCTGCGCATCCAGGTGCGCCAGCGTCTGCTGGTCCGCTGCCTTGGTCGCGGCCGGGGCCACGTCGTCGCCGCCATTGCCGGCCGGGGCCGGGGTCTGGCTGCAGGCGGCCATCAGGGCCAGCGGGAGGAGCAGGGTGAGCTTGCGGTTCATGGTGATTCTCCTTGGGGAACCGTGGGGGAAACGGGGTGGGGCCGGCCATGGGGTTACCGTGCCCCAGTGCTGTTCAGCTGCCGGAGGGCAACCACAGCAGCAGCGCCGCGCCCAGCGCGATGCGGTAGAGGGCGAAGGCGGTGAACCGGTGCGACTTGATGTAGCCCATCAGCCACTTCACTACGACGAAGCCGGTGACGGCCGCGGCAAGGAAGGCCACGCCCACCTCGGTCCAGTTCTCGCTGCCCAGCTGCCCGTCCCTGGCCAGTTCCAGGAAGGTGTAGGCGCTGGCGGCGAACATGGTGGGAATGCCGACCAGGAACACGAACTCGGCGGCAGCGGCGCGGCGGCTCAGGCCCAGCAGCATGGCCAGGAAGATCGCCGAGGCCGAGCGCGAGGTACCGGGGAACACGCCCGCCACCACCTGCGCCAGGCCGACGCCGATCGCCACGGTCCAGGTCACCTGGTCGCGGTCGGGCAGGCGCGCGGTGTAGGCCTCCACCAGCAGCATCCAGGCGCCACCGATGATCAGTGCCCAGGCCACCGGGCTGACCGTCTCCGGCAGCGACCAGCCGGCCTTGCGCACCACCAGGCCGACCACGGCGGTGACCAGGAAGGCGGCGCCCAGCTTGAACAGGTACTCACGGTTCCCGCGTTGGTTGAAGCCGGTGGCCAGCTGCAGCAGGCGCTGGCGGAACACCAGCACCACGGCCACGATCGCGCCAGCCTGGATGACGATGTTGAAGAAGTCCGAGCGGGCACCCAGCCAGTGCTGGGCGATGAGCAGGTGGCCGGTGCTGGAGATCGGCAGGAATTCGGTCAAGCCTTCGAGGATGCCCAGCAGCAGGGCGGAGAGCAGGTCGGACATGGACGGTGCGGGCACGCGCGGCGGAAGGAAGAAGGTCGAGAGGATAGACGATCCCTGCTGCACCAAACGGGTGCGTCTGATGGCGGGTGCACCGGTTTGGTGCGCACCGTTCTGCACCAGCGCGGGGCAGCCATATTGAAATCAACAACTTGCGGGTATCAAAAAGTTGGCACGGTCATTGCTGTACCTCAGCAGGCATTCATCCCCATCCGAGGTCGTACCGATGTCCGTGGAAAACGTTGAGAAGCTGATCAAGGACAACCAGATCGAGTTCGTCGATCTGCGTTTCGTGGACATGCGTGGCGTCGAGCAGCACGTCACCTTCCCGGTCAGCATCGTCGAACCGTCGCTGTTCGAAGAAGGCAAGATGTTCGACGGCAGCTCGATCGCCGGCTGGAAGGGCATCAACGAATCGGACATGGTGCTGCTGCCGGATCCGTCCAGCGCCTACGTCGATCCGTTCTACGCCGATCCGACCATCGTGATCAGCTGTGACATCCTCGATCCGGCCACCATGCAGGCCTATGGCCGCTGCCCGCGCGGCATCGCCAAGCGTGCCGAGGCCTACCTGAAGTCCTCCGGCATCGCCGAAACCGCGTTTTTCGGCCCGGAGCCGGAATTCTTCATCTTCGACTCGGTCCGTTTCGCCAACGAAATGGGCAACACCTTCTTCAAGGTCGACTCGGAAGAAGCGGCGTGGAACAGCGGCGCCAAGTATGACGGCGCCAACAGCGGCTACCGTCCGGGCGTGAAGGGCGGCTACTTCCCCGTCCCGCCGACCGACACCCTGCACGACCTGCGCGCGGAAATGTGCAAGACCCTGGAACAGGTCGGCATCGAAGTGGAAGTGCAGCACCACGAAGTGGCCACCGCCGGCCAGTGCGAGATCGGCACCAAGTTCAGCACCCTGGTGCAGAAGGCCGACGAGCTGCTGCGCATGAAGTACGTCATCAAGAACGTCGCGCACCGCAACGGCAAGACCGTCACCTTCATGCCCAAGCCGATCGTCGGCGACAACGGCAGCGGCATGCATGTGCACCAGTCGCTGTCCAAGGGCGGCACCAACCTGTTCTCCGGTGACGGCTACGGTGGCCTGAGCCAGCTGGCGCTGTGGTACATCGGCGGAATCTTCAAGCATGCCAAGGCCATCAATGCCTTCGCCAACTCGGGCACCAACAGCTACAAGCGCCTGGTGCCGGGCTTCGAGGCGCCGGTGATGCTGGCCTATTCGGCCCGCAACCGTTCGGCGTCGTGCCGCATTCCGTGGGTCTCCAACCCGAAGGCGCGCCGCATCGAAATGCGCTTCCCGGATCCGATCCAGTCCGGCTACCTGACCTTCACCGCGCTGATGATGGCCGGCCTGGACGGCATCAAGAACCAGATCGACCCGGGTGCACCGAGCGACAAGGACCTGTACGACCTGCCGCCGGAAGAAGAGAAGCTGATCCCGCAGGTCTGCTCCTCGCTGGACCAGGCGCTGGAAGCACTGGACAAGGATCGCGAGTTCCTGAAGGCCGGCGGCGTGATGAGCGATGACTTCATCGACGGCTACATCGCGCTGAAGATGCAGGAAGTGACCAAGTTCCGCGCGGCCACCCACCCGCTGGAATACCAGCTGTACTACGCCAGCTGACCGGGCGCGATGGCGGTGGGTTCCCCCTCCCACCCGCCGCCATCGCCTCCGTTCTCGCGGCTGGGGAGCCGCGGTTGTAGGGGGTCAGATCCGTTTCGCGCCGCGAAAGGGCTCTGACTCCACCCAGGGGCAAGAGAGAGACCGGATACGCGACCAGGGCCGCCCTCCCTCCCGCGTCGGTCGTGCAAGGAGAGAGGCACGGCCGTCCCGGCCCTGTACGTGTCCGGTGCAACAGCCACGGTCATCACCCTGATGACCTGTGGTTGCCTGATGCCAACGCGCGCTGGCGCGCTGGCCCCATCCACCATCGGGACATGCGCATGAAACTGATCTCCGCCATCATCCGACCGTTCAAGCTCGACGAGGTCCGCGAGGCCCTGTCCGATGCAGGCGTGTCGGGCATCACCGTGACCGAAGTGAAAGGTTTCGGTCGCCAGAAGGGCCACACCGAGCTGTATCGCGGCGCCGAGTACGTCGTCGATTTCCTGCCCAAGATCAAGATCGAAACGGTGGTCACCGACGAGCGTGCCGACGCGGTGATCGAAGCGATCCAGTCGTCGGCAGGCACCGGCAAGATCGGTGACGGCAAGATCTTCGTCACCGCCGTTGAACAGGTCATCCGCATCCGCACCGGCGAAATCGGTGCCGACGCGCTGTAACCCCCTTCCGGAGATTCCCCCCATGAAGATGCGCCTTCTCACCGGGTGGCAAGCCCGGTTCCACCTGGTGTGCCTGCTGATGCTGCTCAGCGCGCTGGCCGCCGGTGCCTGGCCGGGCAGCGCCCACGCCCAGGCCCAGGTCTCGCCGTTGCCGAGCGAAAGCGTGGCGGTCGAGCCGCTGCACGATCCGGCCGCCAGCGCCGCTGCGCCGGCCGTGGCCGAAGCGGCCGCCGCCTATGATCGTGGCGACGTCGCCTGGATGCTTACCTCTACGTTGCTGGTGCTGCTGATGGTGGTGCCGGGTCTGGCCCTGTTCTACGGCGGACTGGTGCGTTCGAAGAATGTGCTGTCGGTGCTCAGCCAGATCCTGGTGGTGTTCTCGCTGGTGCTGCTGCTGTGGGTGGCCTACGGCTACAGCGCGGTGTTCAGCGCGGGCAATCCATTCTTCGGTTCGTTCACCGAGTTCGCCTTCCTCAAGGGCTTCACCCCGGATTCGGTGGGCAACACGCCGATCAAGGGCCTGCCGGATTACCTGTTCGTCGCCTTCCAGTCGACCTTCGCCGGCATCACCACCGCGCTGATCGTCGGTGCCTTCGCCGAGCGCATCAAGTTCCGTGCGGTACTGCTGTTCTCGGCACTGTGGTTCACCCTCAGCTACATCCCGATGGCACACATCGTCTGGGGCGGCGGCTACCTGGGTGAACTGGGCGCGATCGACTTCGCCGGTGGCACCGTGGTGCACATCAATGCGGGCGTGGCCGGCCTGGTCGGCGCGTGGTTCGTCGGCAAGCGCCTGGGCTACGGCCAGACCGCGCTGAAGCCGCACAACGTGCCGTTTACCTACATCGGCGCGATGCTGCTGTGGGTGGGCTGGTTCGGCTTCAATGCCGGTTCCGCCGCCGCCGCCGATACGGTGGCCTCGCTGGCCTTCCTCAACACCGTGCTGGCCACCGCTGCTGCCGTGCTTGGCTGGACCCTGGTGGAGGCGATCGGCAAGGGCAAGCCGTCGGCGCTGGGTGCGGCCTCGGGTGCGGTGGCCGGGCTGGTCGGCATCACCCCGGCCTGTGGCACCGTCGGGCCGCTTGGCGCGATCGTGATCGGCTTTGTCGCCGGCGTGGTCTGCGTGTGGGGCGTGACCGGTCTCAAGCGCCTGCTGAAAGTGGACGACACGGCCGACGTGTTCGGTGTGCATGGTGTCGGCGGCATCGTCGGCGCGATCCTCACCGGCGTTTTCAGTGCACAGTCGCTGGGCGGTACCAAGGCCGATCTGGATATCGCCCATCAGGTGTGGGTGCAGGTGGTCAGCGTCGGCTTGACCGTACTGTGGTCGGCGGTGGTGACCGCGGTCATCCTGCTGGTGGTCAAGGTCGTGGTCGGCCTGCGCGTGACCGAAGAGGCCGAACGCACCGGCCTGGATGTGACTTCGCACGGCGAGTCTGCCTACGAGGCCTGAGGCAGCGGTGCACGGACGGGGTGGGTGCCGGCCGTTGGTCGGCACTTCCCCGTCCTGGTTCTGATAGTTGCCAAGCTTGCTTGGCACAGGGTCTGGGTCTGCTCTGGTGAGTGCCGACCGTTGGTCGGCACAGCCCGAGTGGCGCATCCACGCCTGGCGCGGATCAACAGAATCTATCTTGTGGCATGCATCATCGCGCCTGATCACGCACAATCAGGCCATGCACCCGATCCGCACCACTGTGATGCTCTCGGCCTGCCTGCTGCTGGCCGCCTGCGCTTCCACGCCACGAGAGACGCGCAACCCGCTCGCCACCTGGGTGCCGTCACCCAACCAGAACGCGCGCACGCCGGTCATCATCGTCATCCACCATACCGATCAGAAATCGGTGCAGCAGAGCCTGCGTACGCTGCGCACCGCCAACAGTGGCGGGCCGGTCAGCGCGCACTACCTGATCGGCGCCGATGGCCATCGTTACCAGCTGGTCGCTGATGAACGCCGTGCCTGGCATGCCGGCGCCGGGCGCTGGGGCACCATCACCGATCTCAACTCGGCCTCGATCGGCATCGAACTCGACAACGATGGCCGCAGCCCGTTCAGTGCGGCACAGATCGAATCGCTGATCCTGCTGCTGCGTGATCTCACCACGCGCCTGAACATCCCGCCGCGCCAGGTGATCGGCCATGCCGACCTGGCGCCGACGCGCAAGCAGGATCCGAGCCGCTTCTTCCCGTGGCAACAGCTGGCCGAGGCCGGTTTCGGCGTCTGGCCGCGCGCGGCCGACGGCGCGGCACCGGAAGGCTTCGACGCGTGGAATGCGCTGGCCCGCTTCGGTTATCCGCTCGACAACCGCGAAGCCACCGTCGCCGCCTTCCACCGCCGCTTCCGTGGCCGCGACGACCTGCCGAAGACGCTGGATGCCGAGGACGCCCGTATCCTGCATTCGTTGCTGCTGCAGATGCCGTGACCCCGCGCATGAACGCTTGACCCCGCGCTGGGTTGCCGCCCAGCGGCCAGCACTCCACCATGGCGGCATGATCGATTCCGCTACCTTCTTCAAGCGCAAGCACTGGACCCTGTTGGCAGCGGCGGTGCTCGCCGGTTGCGCCACCACCGCTCCCCGCACGGGCTCCGAAGCGCCGACGCCGACCTCGTCGCCGGCGGCCACCTACGCCAAGGGCGACTGGAAAGCCCTGCCAGCGGTCTCGGACAGCGATCTGCAGGCCGGCTTCGTTGCCTGGCGCAGCAGCTGCACCCGCCTGAAGAATGATGCGGTCTGGGCCAAGCCATGTGCCACCGCCGCGACGGTGGCGGACAAGGACCCGGCCGCGATCCGCCAGTTCCTGCAGCGCGACCTCGATGCCTACGCGCTGCGTGCCGGTGGCCACCAGGCCGACGGGTTGATTACTGGCTACTACGAGCCGATCTACCCCGGCAGCCTCACCCGCACCGACAAAGCGACGGTGCCGGTCTACGGCACGCCGGATGATCTGGTGGTGGTGCAACTGGACAGCCTCTACCCGGAACTGAAGGGCAAGCGCCTGCGCGGTCGCGTCGAAGGCAAGGTGCTCAAGCCCTATGACGACGCCGGTACCATCGCGGCCAAGGGCGCCAAGGCGCCGGTACTGGCCTGGCTGACCGACCCGATGGACCTGCAGCTGCTGCAGATCCAGGGGTCTGGCCGCGTGCGCCTGGCCGATGGCAAGCAGGTGCGGCTGGCCTATGCGGAACAGAACGGCCACCCGTACCGCGCGATCGGTCGCTGGCTGGTGGACCAGGGCCAGCTGAAGAAGGAAGACGTCACCATGGACGCGATCCGCGCCTGGGCACGGGCCAACCCCGCGCGCGTACCGGAACTGCTGCGCAGTAACCCCAGCTACGTGTTCTTCGTGCGCAACCCGGACAGCCCGGAGGGGCCACGGGGTTCACTGAACGTGCCGCTCACCGCGGGCTACAGCGTGGCGGTGGATCGCACCGTGGTGCCACTGGGCAGCCTGCTGTGGCTGTCCACCACGCGCCCGGACGGCACCCCGGTGGTGCGCCCGGTGGCTGCGCAGGACACCGGCGGCGCCATCGCCGGCGAAGTGCGCGCCGACCTGTACTGGGGCAGCGGCGATGCCGCCGGCAAGCTGGCTGGCGACATGAAGCAGAAGGGCAACATCTGGATGCTGTGGCCGAAGGGCGTGCCCCTGCCCAACTGAACCGGCAAGGGTCGGATCCCTTCCAAAGGAAAGGGCTCTGACCCCGGATGCCTGATAATGGCGCCATTCCGTACTTTCCGGCCGCGCCTGCGGCCAGGGCTCCTGCAATGACCTACGCAAAGCACAACGCAAGATCCGGCGCGAAATCCGCCGCAAAGAAGTACTACAAGCACTGGGCCGAATCGGGCCTGGGCAAGGGCAATGTGCTGATGGAAGCGCGCGGCGAGAAGATCGTGCGGCAGGTGGAAATCTACGGGACCAAGATGGTCTGGGCCGACGAGCATGCCCACAGCGACGACCGCTTCCTGCTGGCCGACCAGCCAGTGTCGTTCCTGGATTTCGACGAGGACGACGAAATTTCCGCGCGTGAATTCGAAGCCGCCTGGAAGAAGGCACGGGAAGCCACCGGCTACCCGGTGTAGTCCCCCTCGCCACCCGTCTTTGTAGAGTCGAGGGCCCCCCCCCCGGCCGGTTGCCGCACCCCACGGGCGGGGGGCCCCACCACACACCCCAAAAATGAAAAGAGTATTAAAAAAAAAATATATTTAATTATAAAAAATTTTAACCTGCGGGGTGTGCCCCCCCGCCCCCGGCGGGCCGGCGGGCCCCCCGCGGGGGCGGCGGGCCCCTCGACTCTACAAAGACGGGTGGCGAGGGGGACTACACCGGGTAGCC
>NZ_JAVFVN010000646.1:0-329 GCF_030910085.1 Stenotrophomonas maltophilia group sp. RNC7
GTGGATCGCATCAGCCGGGACAAGTTCTCTAGCGATCCACGCAGGGCATTGGCTGAAGACCCAGCCTGGCCAGCGGCAAAGCCCAAAGCCAGGATGTTCTGCGACGATGTCTTGGTGCGCTGGGAGGCGTAGTAGATCTCCTCCATGCCCGCAGCCATCTTCGCAGTAGCTGCAACAACAGCCGCCGCAGCAGCGGTTGCAGCCGTACCCAAGGCAATGACGCGCTTGGTGGACTTTTCGACCGTTTCAACAAACCGGCGCTCGCCCTTATCGTCGATCTTCCAGCCCAGGCTGACCAGAAACTCACGGATGACGTCCTGATCAGCCAT
>NZ_JAVFVN010000671.1:0-500 GCF_030910085.1 Stenotrophomonas maltophilia group sp. RNC7
AGCTCTATACCTTTAGCATTTTTAAATTCGCTAACCTCTCTTATATCCCATTTTATATCATACGTTAAGTATTCAAAATATGACTCTAATTCTAAATCAATATAATTTTGATTTTTTTCTACTCGCCCCCTTTTCATAGCTTCCAACACAATCTCTTTACGTTTTTCTTTCTCTGGAAAAACAGAAGATTCATATATAGAAAAATAAGTTACAAGATCTTTACGAATTGACTCTTTATACCCGGACGGAATTGTTATAGTACGATAGAAACATTTAGGTATTGGTGCCATGTTTTCACTTGGAAAAAGAACAAATCCTCCACTTTGCAATTTCATACGCTCATTATAGTATCCGTGCGTAATAACTTTAAAATTATTACGTAGTATTAAATTTTTCTTATTATTTTCCATCATATTTGTATAATACTGGTTTATATATTGGGAACTAGGTGAAAAACATTTAGGAAAACAAAAAACATATAGTTGAGCATCCAAATCATT
>NZ_JAVFVN010000682.1:0-1655 GCF_030910085.1 Stenotrophomonas maltophilia group sp. RNC7
TATACCGATAACATCGTGGTTTTTGATGATTTCAGTTGAGATTTTGTCCAAGTAATCTTTTCTAGCATTAGCTATGTATTCATGAATTCTAGCTACCCTTACTCGTTGTTTATTCCAGCGAGAAGATCCTTGCATTCTTCTAGAAAGAACACGCTGTGCTTTTGCCAACTTCTCTTCCAATGAGCGAAAAAATTTAGGGTTTTTATAAGTTGTTCCATCTGACAAAATGGCGAAATCTTTTAATCCTACATCCATTCCAATATAAGAATGTGTTTTCGGAAGTTCTTGCACTTCTGTTTCAACTAACAATGACACAAAGTATCTGCCAGAAGGGTTCCGTCTAACCGTAGCATTTAAAATACGTCCCTTTACTTCACGACTTTTGGCAAATCGAACAAGACCTAGTTTCGGCAATTTCATTTTGTTTCCGACAACAGCAATGTTTTCATTTGTTTGTTTTGTGGTATAAGATTGTACGTTGTTCTTTTTAGATTTGAAACGCGGGGCACTGTTTTGTTTTTTAAAAAAGCGTGTATAAGCATCCACAAGGTTGCGAACAGACGATTGAATAGCAATACTATCCACTTCTTTTAGCCAAACAAACTCTTTCTTCATGGCAGGAAGTTTGGCAGAGCATGTCCCATATGTCAAACCTTTTCCTGTTTCTTTGTATGCATTATCCCATAGAGATAGGAAGTGATTGAATACAAAACGAGAACAACCAATCGTTTTATTGATCAGGATCGCTTGTGCTTTATTTGGATAGATACGAAATTTATACGCTTTATTGATCATCCTTCATTTCACCCCCATTTCGATATATTTCCATTATATATCAAACATACATTCGATAGTTAGTTAAGTGATTATGACAAATTATCCGGTAATACTTTACATATGTCGAACAATTAAGATGACTTCCTGCCATCTCTTGTTCGAAGCCAATTCATCTCCCACCTACTCGCTGGGCTACACCCTTCACGCTCCTTGAGGCAGGAGTCTTCTTGGCTAAATTGATAAAGTATATAGCAAAAAATATGATACATAGTCCGACTGCAGTTAGTAGCAAGAACCATTTTTTTCTTGTCATACACATATACTCTCCTATGTAGAATTTATTTTTATTTTACATGAATTATGGCAAATCCATAAGAATTATAAATAAAAAATTTCTATAGTTACCTACAAGTAACCTACGCACATGAAAGTGCATCATTGCCTTTTTACATAAACATAGATACAATTTTAATATAGTACATAACTGAGATGATTAAGGAGTGTTATACTTGGCAGAATTATTACAAGGCAAAAATGCTTTAATTACAGGAGCAGGTAGAGGGATTGGTCGCGCTGTAGCGATCGCATTAGCGAAAGAAGGCGTAAATGTCGGTCTTTTAGCTCGTTCAGAAGAAAACTTAAAAGCTGTAGCGAAAGAAGTAGAAGCAGAAGGCGTAAAAGCTGTTATTGCGACTGCTGATGTTTCTTCATATGAAGAGGTAACTACTGCAATTGAAACGTTAAAAAACGGTTTAGGATCTATCGATATTTTAATTAATAACGCTGGTATTTCTAAATTCGGTAAGTTTTTAGAATTAGACGTTGCTGATTGGGAAAAAATCATTCAAGTAAACTTAATGGGTGTATACTATGCAACT
>NZ_JAVFVN010000707.1:0-342 GCF_030910085.1 Stenotrophomonas maltophilia group sp. RNC7
TTGAGTCAATGTTTCTGTAAATGCTTTATGATCCTGCTCACTTAACGCAGTAATGTTGCGTTCCACAACATTTTTGACTTCCCATTCATCCCATTTCCAAAAATACATCCCTACTCCAATTAAACATACGACTATTACCAAAAAAATTAGTAGTCTCTTCTTTTTCATCATCTCACCTCTATAAATATTTTAACACTTCTGTAATAACTCTACTTTTTAATATTAAGAATATTTCGCACGTTATTTAAATCAAAAAGCAGCCTTTAATCATTATCGATATAATTATGGTAAGAACTATTTTAAAAATAATTTCTTATATGTATCAATGAGAAAATGGAGGGA
>NZ_JAVFVN010000712.1:0-332 GCF_030910085.1 Stenotrophomonas maltophilia group sp. RNC7
ACCAGGGCCTGGGTCAGGAAGAACGGCCCTTTCAGATGCACGCTGAACAGCCCATCGAACTGTTCCTCGGTCACGTCCGTGATCGGCGCGTACAGGCCGTAGCCAGCGTTGTTGACCAGGTGGTCGAACGTTTTCCTGCCCCACGCGGCCTCAATCTGCGCAGACACCGTGCGCGAAAACTCGGCGAACGAGCCGCTCTTGCCCACATCCAGCGCCAAAGCAAGCGCCGTGCCCCCCATGTCGGCAATGGCCTGGACGACGCGGTGCGCCATTTCCGGGTTGCGGTGGTAGGTGATGAGTACGGCCATGCCCCGCTTGGCGCAAGCCATGGC
>NZ_JAVFVN010000547.1:0-362 GCF_030910085.1 Stenotrophomonas maltophilia group sp. RNC7
GGCGGCATCCGCATCGAAGACGAAGTGCTGTGCACTGATGGCGAGGCGGACAACCTGACGCGGCCGGCGTTTGCGGCGGCCAACGGCTGAGCCCCTCGTGGTTGGCTGCTTGGAGCAATAGCCGCGCTTGGCGGGGCGGGGGGGGGGGTGGGGGGGGGCGCCCGGACAACCTCAGAGTGGCATGTTGCCCGGAATAAACGACCCCGCCCACCCCCCCCAACCCCCCCCCCCCCCCGCAGTCCACGGGTACCGGGGGGGGTGGGTTGTTGGCCCCGTGGGCCCAACACGCGCGCGCCCCCGGCGCGACCCGCTTTTGCTTTTCTTTCTTTCTTCCGTGGTTGGACGCACACGGAAACTGTCAG
>NZ_JAVFVN010000553.1:0-632 GCF_030910085.1 Stenotrophomonas maltophilia group sp. RNC7
CTAATGCCTTCCACGCACGCATTCGCGCAGTGCGTGAGCGCCCCACCTGCGACGCTGAACCAGAGTTCCGGTACCTGCGTCGAAAGCAACGTCACACGCAATGGCACTGGAACGGCGTCAGCTGTTTCCGTCTCCAACAGCGCTTCGTACTCGGGCACGGGCGTCACTCTCACTGGGCAAAGTGGTTTTGCGGCCGTCTCTATTAACAATACTGCCACGCTTGAGTTGACGGATAGCACAGTCACTGCGGTCGGGGTCTCGACAGGTGTGGCAGGCCTGACGCAATTCAGCGGCACGGGCGCACTGAACGGCGCGACGATCTCGGCCACGTCAGTCGGCAACTCTGTTGGTGTAGAGGTCCAGTCTGGCACTATGACCATCGGCAGCAGTGCTACCGGTGCAACGCACGTAACCGCGACAGCGACCGGTACTAGCCTCGGCGCCGGCACCGCCCTGCGCGCCTCAGGCAGCGGGGCGATCATCAATGCAACCGATGTCATACTCGAGGCCAGCGGTCAGAGCACATATACCAGCTCAGGAGCCTATGCGACTGCTGGCGCGATCCACCTGACCGGTGGTAGCATTACAGTGAGCGGTAGCGGTGGGAGTAACGGTCTCTGGGCTCTTTCGGG
>NZ_JAVFVN010000771.1:0-380 GCF_030910085.1 Stenotrophomonas maltophilia group sp. RNC7
CCTCACCGAGATGGACAAGAGGTTCGATGAAGTCGATCAACGCCTCACCGAGATGGACAAAAGATTCGATGAAGTCGATCAACGCCTCGGGAAGGTCGAAAAACGTCTCGATAAAATGGACAAAACATTCGTTCAAGTTGAGCAGCGCCTCGATAAAGTAGAACAACGTCTAGGTAACATGGACAACCGGTTCGATCAGGTTGAACAACGCCTTGACACGATGGACTCGCGACTGGATGCTCTAGAAATGGAGGTTAAGCAAGCAAATGCTTCTCTGTCCCAAATAGAGCAGTCACAGCCAAGCGATATCCGCTCCATGCTTCATATCATTTCTCATAAAATCGATTCCTTGACCAAAGATATCGAATTCACCTATCATA
>NZ_JAVFVN010000188.1:0-299 GCF_030910085.1 Stenotrophomonas maltophilia group sp. RNC7
CAGAACCTGGCCGACAAGACGCCGCCGTACGACGCCTCGTTCCCGGGCATCCGCGCGCCGTACGACTTCAGCCAGTACGACCTGCGCGGCCGCTACTTCACGCTGGGCTTCGATTACCGCTTCTGATCCACCCGCCGCGGCCGGCCACCTGAAGGGACCGGCCGCGCAACTGTCTGCCGTTGTGTTCCAGGGGAGTCACCGTGTCCTTGCATCGTGCCGTTCTTCCGTTGCTGCTTGCCGCCGCCACTGTACTGTCCTGCCCGCAGCCGGCGCAGGCACAGAGTGCCTATTTCTTCCCG
>NZ_JAVFVN010000799.1:0-395 GCF_030910085.1 Stenotrophomonas maltophilia group sp. RNC7
AAGATCCTGACCGGCCGCCGCGACGAGATCCATACACTCAAGCAGAAGGACGGTGTCGCGCCGTTCCCGAAGCGCGAGGAAAGAGAGTACGACACCTTCGGCGTCTGCCACTCCTCCACATCGATCTCGGCCGCGCTCGGCTCACGCGCGAAGCGCGGGCCTTGAGCGCTGGTGACAGAAGCAGCCGAGCGTGAGCTCGGCTCTACAGATGCGCGCGCGCGATCACCCCAGCGCTTCCACCACCCAATCGATGAACACCAGCAGCCGCGGTAATACGAAGGGTGCAAGCGTTACTCGGAATTACTGGGCGTAAAGCGTGCGTAGGTGGTCGTTTAAGTCCGTTGTGAAAGCCCTGGGCTCAACCTGGGAACTGCAGTGGATACTGGGCGACTAGA
>NZ_JAVFVN010000805.1:0-372 GCF_030910085.1 Stenotrophomonas maltophilia group sp. RNC7
GGCCGGGCTGGTGGAGTACATCAAGTACTACAACCAAGAGCGAATCAGATTGAAATTGAAGGGGCTAAGCCCGGTAAAGTACCGGGAACAGGCCCAAGCAGCCGCCTGACCCCACCGTCCAAGTCTCGGGGGTCACTTCACCATGGGGGCTCGATGGCGCCTTGCTCGTGTGCGCAGTCCTGCGCACGCGGCAAGACCGGGGTTGGGCGTCCTGCCCAACCCGCCCGAGGCATGCCTCGGGCCCATGGCGCCAACGGTCCTGCCTGCCCACCCCGGCCCAGCCCTCCCGGCATTTCGGTGCCGGACGGAAAGAGCGTTGGGTTTCCAGGTGAAAAGAGGGGTCAGATCCGTTTTCCTGCGGAAAACGGATCT